>JAYRKO010000557.1:0-2318 GCA_041905745.1 Tagaea sp.
GCCGGCTCCGGGCGCGTCATGCAGGACATGATGACGCGCGACAATCGCTATACGCCGAGCTTCGCCGCGGCGCTGACGGCGGCGTCGGCGGTGATCGGCCCGATCATCCCGCCCTCCATCCCGATGGTGATCTACGCGCTCGTGTCCGACGCCTCGATCGGCTTCCTCTTCCTGGGCGGCGTCGTGCCCGGCCTGATGATGGCGGCGGCGCAGATGATCATCGTCGACCGGCAGGCGCGCCTGAAGAAGTTCCCCGTCGAGAAGCCCGTTCCGCTGCGCGAGATTCCGGGGATCACGTGGCGCGCCTTCCCGGCGCTGATGATGCCGGTCGTGCTGCTCGGCGGGATCTACGGCGGGATCACGACGCCGACCGAGGCGGCCGCCGTCGCGGCGGCGTACGCGCTGGCGGTGTCGGCGGTCGTCTATCGCAGCGTCTCGTTCCGGGACGTCTATCGCGCCGTCGCCCACAGCGCGCGGACGACGGCGACGATCGGCATGCTGATCGCCGGGGCGCTCGTCTTCAACTACGTGGTGACGATCGAGAACATTCCCGACGCGCTGCGGCTCGTCTTCGAGCACTGGCAGCTGACGCCCACCCAGTTTCTCGTCGTCGTGAACGTCATCCTGCTGATCCTCGGCTGCGTTCTCGAAGGCACCACGATCCTGCTGATCATCGTCCCGGTCTTCATTCCGACGGCGAAGGCGCTCGGCATCGATCTCGTCCATTTCGGCGTGGTGGTCGTCGTCAACATCATGCTGGGCCTGATCACGCCGCCCTACGGCCTTCTGCTCTTCATCATGACGAACATCGCCGGCGTTCCGTTGCGCGACATCGTGCGCGACGCGCTCCCGTTCCTGTGGGCGATGGTGGCGGCGCTCGTCCTCATCACGTTCGTGCCCGAAACCGTCCTTTGGCTTCCCCGCCTGATGGGCTACCAAGGCTGACGGGCGCGCGGACCCGCGCCCGAGGGCAGGGAAATGATCACCGGAACGACGCAACTCATCGCGCATATCGGCCTGCCGACGGCGAGCTTCAAGTCGCCGATGATCTACAACCCGTTCTTCGAAAGCCGCGGCGTCGACGCGGTCGTCGTGCCGATGGGCTGCGCGTCGGAGAGCTACGCCGATTTCCTGCGACTTGTCTTCCGCCTGTCGAACATCCGCGGCGCGCTGATCACGATGCCGCACAAGGTCGCGACAGTGGCGTTGCTCGACGAGGCGAGCCCGACCGTGGGCGTGGCCGGCTCGTGCAACGCCGTTCGCGCGGATGCGGGCGGCCGGCTCGTCGGCGACATGTTCGACGGCGAGGGGTTCGTGCGCGGCGTGCAGCGCAACGGGCGCCGGCTGGAAGGCGCGCGCGCGCTGGTCGTGGGATGCGGCGGCGTGGGCTCGGCCATCGCCGCGTCGCTCGCCAAGGCGGGCGTGGGCCGGATCGGGCTTTACGACAGCAACGCATCCGTGATGGACGGGCTCGCCGCGCGGCTCGCGCGCCACTACCCGAAGCTCGGCCTCGCCGCGGGCTCGAACGATCCCGACGGGTGGGAGATCGTCGTCAACGCCACGCCGCTGGGCATGCGCGCGGACGACCCGTTGCCCATGGACGTCGCGCGCATCGCGCCCGACGCGTTCGTGGGCGAGGTCGTCATGGCGGCGGAGTACACGCCCTTCCTTGCGGCGGCCCGCGCCAGGGGCTGCCGCACGCAGATCGGGCTCGACATGCTGTTCGAGCAGATCCCGGCCTATCTCGAATTTTTCGGCTTTCCGGCCGCAAGCCCCGAGGAGCTGCGCGCGCTCGCGCGGCTCGATGGCTGACGGCGAAAGGACGCGCATACGCCATGACGAAACCCATCTACGTGCTGAACGGCCCCAACCTCAACCGGCTGGGCAAGCGCGAGCCCGAGATCTACGGCCGCACGACTCTGGCCGAGGTCGAAAGCCAGTGCCGCGCCGCGGCGGGCGACGTGCCGCTCGTCTTCCGGCAGACGAACAGCGAGCAGCAGCTGATCGAGTGGATCCACGAGGCGATCGACGCGCCCGCAGCCGGCATCCTGATCAACCCGGCGGCGTTCACCTTCACGTCGATCGCGGTGCTCGACGCGCTCAAGATGTTCCCGGGCCCGATCGTGGAGTTCCACATCTCGAACATCCACCGGCGCGAGCCGATCTATCACCGTTCGCTGGTTTCGCCGGTGGCGACGGCGGTCGTCGCGGGCCTCGGCGCGGGCGGCTATGCGGTGGCGGTCGACGCGATGAAGCGGCTGCTGATCGCGGCCTAGCGCCGCGCGCGCCGGTCCATCCAGATGCCGACCGGCACGAGG
>JAYRKO010000558.1:0-2315 GCA_041905745.1 Tagaea sp.
GGATGTCGGCGCCGTACTGTTCGATCACCTGCTGGGGCGCGGTCACGTTGCCCAGCGACTTCGACATCTTGCGGCCCTGCTCGTCGAGCACGAAGCCGTGCGTCAGCACGGCCTCGTAAGGTGCCCGCCCGCGCGTGCCGCAGGCTTCGAGCAGCGAGGAATGGAACCAGCCGCGATGCTGGTCGGAACCTTCGAGATAGAGCGAGGCCGGCCATTTGAGATCCCAGCCCGTCTTCTCCTTGCCCGGTTCCAGCGTGTAGGCGTGGCTCGACCCGCTGTCGAACCACACGTCGATGACGTCCTTCACCTGCTCGTAGGCCGCCGGATCGTAATCGGGCCCCAGGAAGCGCGAAGCGGGCGAGGCGTACCACGCGTCGGCCCCCTCGGCCTCGAAGGCCGCGGCGATGCGCTCGAACACGGCCGGGTCGCGCAGCAGCTGGCCCGACTTCTTCTCGACGAAGACCGCGATGGGCACGCCCCACGCGCGCTGGCGCGAGATGCACCAGTCGGGGCGCGTCTCGATCATCGAGCGGATGCGGTTCTCGCCCGACGCCGGGACCCAGCGCGTGTCGGAGATCGCCTGCAGCGCCTTGGCGCGCAGGTCGTTCGTCGACATCGAGATGAACCATTGCGGCGTGTTGCGGAAGATGAGCGGCGCCTTCGAGCGCCACGAATGCGGATAGGAGTGCACGAGCTGGCCGGTCGCCAGCAGCAGCCCCGTCGGGTCGAGCGTGGCAACGACCGCCTTGTTCGCGTCGCCCGGCTTGCCGTGCGGCGTATAGACGCGCTTGCCCGCGAAGATCGCGACATGCTCGTAGTAGCTGCCGTCGCCCGAAACGGTCTGCGGCACTTCCACGCCGTGGCGGATGCCGAGTTCGTAGTCGTCCTCGCCGTGGCCCGGCGCGATGTGCACGAAGCCCGTGCCCGCCTCGGTCGTCACGAAATCGCCGGTGAAGACGGTCACGTCGAAATCGTAGTAGCCGTTCGCCCCTTCGGCCCCGCGCAAGGGATGCGCGCAAACGGTGCCGGCGAGGCCCGCACCCGTCGTGCGCGCGCCGAGATCGACGTCGACCTCGGCGATCTTCGCGGCCTCGACGAACTCGGTCGCGAGGTTCTTGGCGACGAGATAGCGCTGGCCGGGTTTGGCGCGCGCGCCGTCGTGCACGCTTTTGACCGTCAGCAGGTCGTATTCGATCTCGGCCCCCGCGGCGATCGCGCGGTTGCCCGGGATCGTCCACGGCGTCGTCGTCCAGATGACGATCGCGGCCCCGGCATGGGCGGGGTGCGACGGCTTCGCCACCGGGAAGGCCAGGTGGATCGTCTGCGACTTGTGCTCGTGGTACTCGATCTCGGCCTCGGCCAGCGCCGTCTTCTCGACGACCGACCACATCACGGGCTTGGACCCGCGGAAGAGCCCGCCGTTCATCGCGAACTTGGCGATCTCGCGCGCGATCTGCGCCTCGGCCGGGTACGACATCGTCGAATAGGGATTGTCCCAGTCGCCGACCACGCCCAGCCGCTTGAATTCCGCCTTCTGGATCTCGATCCACTTGGCCGCGAATTCGCGGCACTCGCGGCGGAACTCGACGATGTCGACCTTGTCCTTGTCCTTGCCCTTGGCGCGGTACTCTTCCTCGATCTTCCATTCGATCGGCAGGCCGTGGCAGTCCCAGCCCGGCACGTAGTCGGAATCGAGGCCGGACATCTGGCGCGTGCGCACGACGACGTCCTTCAGGATCTTGTTGAGCGCGTGGCCGATATGCAGGTGCCCGTTGGCGTAGGGCGGGCCGTCGTGCAGCACGAACTTCGTGCGCCCCTTCGAGACCTGGCGCTGGCGCTTGTAGAGGCCGACCTTCTCCCAGCGCGCCAGCGTGTCGGGCTCGCGCTTGGGCAGGTCGCCGCGCATCGGGAACGCGGTCTGCGGCAGGAAGACGGTCGACTTGTAGTCGGCTTGCTTGGCGGGTGCGGACATGTCGAAGGAAAGCTCCGGCTACGAATTCAGGCGGCGAGGCTGCGCGGGTGCGTGACGAGACCCGCACGGCGCACGTTCACGAGGGTGCCGAGGACGTCGCGCACGTGTTCGGCGACGACGTCGTCCATCCCCGCGCAGTCGACCTCGAGGAAAAGCGCTTCGCCCTCGACGCGCGAAAGGAAGCGCGCGGGCAGCAGGTCGCGCTTGGCGAATTGTTCGAGCACGCGGGCCGGCAGGCCGACATCGGGGTCGGCGACCACAGCGTAGGATCGCACGCTATCGGCGGAAGAACTTGGGGTCATGACGCACACACTCCACAGGGGCAACGAAGGAACGAACGAAC
>JAYRKO010000559.1:0-2313 GCA_041905745.1 Tagaea sp.
GCGGCCGAAACGGGCTGGCGCGGCGAAATCTCGATCGAGGGTGCGCCCGATCCGGACGGCGTCTACCTGCGCCTCGTGGTCGCGGACAGCGGGCCGGGGCTGAGCGAAGAGGCCGCCGCCCGGGCCTTCGAGCCGTTCTTCACGACGAAATCGGCCGGGCGGGGGACGGGCTTGGGGCTTCCGATCTGCCGCACCATCGTGCAGAATTTCGGCGGCGAGATCGCGATCCGCAACGGCGCGCGCGGCGCGCGGGTGGAATTCACGATGCGCGCCGACGGGGCGGCCGCTCCGGCGCTGGCCGGTGCTGCCCAGTAGACGAACGACAGACGGGGAACGGAACACGGCATGACGCAAGATCCTGCGATCCTCGTGGTCGACGACGAGCCGGAAATCGCGGCCGAGCTGTGCGCGCTCGTCGCGCGCACCGGCCTGCCGGTCGTCGAGGCGCACGACACGGCAAGCGCCATCGACCGATTCGCGGCCGACGCGCGCATCGGCGTGGTCGTGACCGACGTGCGCATGCCGCGCCGCTCGGGCGTCGACTTCGTGCGCGCGGTGCGCGCCATCGGCGAACGCGGCCGGCGCGCGCGCATCATTTTCTGCACGGGCTACGCCGACCTCAATACGGCGATCGATGCGCTGCGGCTGGGGGCGGTCGAGTTCCTGCGCAAGCCGGTCGAACCGTCCGAGATGCTCGCGGCCGTGCGCCGCGCGGCCGACGACTACCGGCAGGAAAGCGCCGAACGCGCGCTCGACAGCGCCGCCGCGCGCGACCTCGCGCAGATCGTCGAGCAGTTCCGCGCCTACATCCTCACCGGCAAGGGCGCCGGCCAACCCGAGAAGGCGGCGGCCAACGGCACCAACGGCGGCATCGCGGCCGAACGCCTGCGCAAGACGAACCATTTCATGGCGATCCGCAAGCAGCGCGACGCGCATCTGCCGGTGGCCGAGTTCGACGAGGCGCTGTGGTTCATGCTGCTCGACCTCTACCAGTCGCAGGGTACGGGCCAGCGCGTGTCGATCTCGAGCCTGTGCCTGTCCTCCGGCATTCCGCAGACGACCGCGCTGCGGCGCATCGAGGATCTCGTCGCGCGCGGGCTCGTGCGCCGCGTGCCGGATCCGACCGACCGCCGGCGCGCCTTCGTCGAACTGTCCGACGACGGCAACGGGCGCATCTCGCGCTTCCTCGATTCGATCGCGCTCGAACCGTCGGCTTCCTGAGGCGTCCGGGACATGGCCTGGATCTGGCTCGCGCTCGCGGCGCTGTTCGAGATCGTCTGGGCCGTCGGCCTCAAGAAGGCGATGGCCGACGGCGGCGCCGGCGTATGGGCGGCGACAGTCGCGGCGATGGTCGCGAGCGTGGTGTTCCTGGGTCTCGCGACGCGCGATCTGCCGCTGGGAACGGCCTATGCGGTGTGGACGGGGGCGGGTACGGCCGGCGTCTTCCTCGCGGGCGTGCTGCTGTTCGGTGAATCGGCCGACATGCTGCGTATCGGCTGCGTCGTCCTGATCCTGGCGGGTGTGGCGGGACTGAAGCTGCTGACCCCGTAACACCCGGGGGATTGCGCCGGCGCAAACAATTAAATAGGCTTTCCCAAAAGAACGATACTCGCCCCCCCGAGGAACGCCGGTCCATGAATCGCGGTCTGGGACATCTCGTCGTCAGCGGACGATGGGACAATAACGTCGCGATCGTCGACGTCGCCAAGGCACTGTCCCCCGAGAACGACCTGTCCGATCGCGCGATCGTCGCACGTCCGCGCGTCACGCCCGACGTCGATACCGACGGCGACGGCAGGCCCGACGCGCCGGCCAGCGGCCAGCCCGTCTCGATCCTCGTCGACAGGCAGGGGCGCTTCGCCTACATCGTGAACCATTCGGGCGCCGCGACGCCCGCGGGCGCGGCCGGCTACCAGCACGGCCATCCCGGACTCGTCACCGTCCTCGATCTCGCCAAGGCGCGCGATCCGTCGAGTGACGGCACGCTTGCGGCCGTTGCCGCGTTCGTGCCGACGGGCCGGACGGGGCCGGTGGGTTGCGCGCTGACGCCCGACGGCGCGACGCTTCTGGTGAACTGCGGCGAGGCCGAGGGCAGCGAGGACGGCGGCGACGAGATCACCGCCATCGACGTGACGACGCGCAAGCCCGTGCGCCGGATCATGCTGCGCGAAACGCCCGGCCATCCCGCACCCGGTCCCAGCCGCCACGACAGCCCGCACCCGAGTTTCGGGCGCTATCCCAATCCCACCGGCATCGCCGTCGTCGGCCATCGCGGCGGCTACGCCTTCGTGGGCAACGGCGGCCTCAGCGACG
>JAYRKO010000560.1:0-2312 GCA_041905745.1 Tagaea sp.
GGCATCAAGGACGTGCACCCGACGAAGGACATCCTCACGACCTACGGGTCGACGACGATGACCGAGAACGTGCCCACCGAAGACGCCGCCATCGTCCGGCGCATCAAGGATGCGGGCGCGGTCGTCGTGGGCAAGACGAATACGCCGGAATTCGCGGCCGGTGCGAACACCTACAACGACGTGTTCGGGCCCACGCGCAATCCGTGGGACCTGCGCATGTCGGCCTCGGGCTCGACCGGCGGCGGGGCGGCGGCACTGGCCTCGCGCATGGTGGCGCTGTCCGACGGGTCGGATCTGGGCGGCAGCCTGCGCACGCCGGCCGCGTTCTGCGGCGTCGTGGGCCTGCGCCCCACGCCGGGTCTCGTTCCCGTCCACCCGACGCCCAAGCCCTTCGACATGCTGGCCGTCGCCGGCCCCATGGCGCGCGACGTCGAGGATTGCGCGCTGATGCTCTCGGCCATCGCGGGCCCGAGCTGGCGCGACCCGCGCAGCTTCTCGGTCCACGGGCGCGACTTCGTCGGCGCCGCCAATGCGCCGGTCGAGGGGCGGCGCGTGGCGTACGTGTCCGACATCGCGCGCATCGGCGTCGATCCCGAGATCGACGCGATCTGCCGGCAGGCGACCTACCAGCTCGGCACGTCGGGCGCCAAGGTCGAGGAGATCGAGCTCGACCTTTCTTTCGCACGCGAGGCGTTCCTGCAACTGCGCGGCCAGTGGATGGTGCACACCCATCTCGACCGCCTGCACATGATCGACCGCTTCAATCCGAACCTGTCGGGCAACATCCGCATGGGCCTCGCGCAGGGGCCCGTCGACATCGCCAAGGGCGAGCATGCGCGCGCCAAGCTCGTGCAGCGCTGGGCCGACGTGTTCGAGAAATACGACGCGGTGTGCTGCCCGTGCGCGCCGGTCTCGCCCTTTCCGGTCGAGCAGAACTATCCCGAGACGATCGCCGGCAAGAAGATGTCGAGCTACATCGACTGGGTCGCGCCGACGTTCCTCGTTACGATGGCGGCCCTGCCCGCGATCTCGGTGCCGTGCGGACTGACGGAAGCGAAGCTGCCCGTGGGCCTGCAGGTCGTCGCCCCCCGCCACGGCGAGGAACTGACGCTGGCGCTGGCCCGCGGGGTCGAGCGCATGCGCCCGATCGGGCCCGCCCCCTCACACGGCTGAACGGGCGAGCACCACGCGCGCATAGACGATCTGCAGCGCGAAGGGCACGAGGATCGCAGCACCCGCGTGCGCGTCGAGGAAGAAGGCGGCACACCCCTGCGCGGCCGCCATCGCGGCCAGCAGGGCAGCCACGCGCCCGTGCGCGACGCCCGACTGGTTGAGCTTCTGGTAGAGATGCGTGCGGTGCGCGGCGAAGACGTTTTCGCCCGCAGCCAGCCGGCGCGCGGCCGTGAAGATCGTGTCGAACAGGAAATGCATCAGCAAGACGGGCACGAGCCACAGATAGCGCCCGTCGGTCGATGCGCCCGCCGCGAACACGCCCAGCCCCGCGAATGCGAAGCCGAGGAACTGCGAGCCAACGTCGCCCATGAAGACGCGCGCGGGCGGCAGGTTCAGCGCGAGAAAGCCCGCGCACGCCGCCGCCAACACGAAGGCGAGGGCGGCGAGATCGGCCACGCCGGCCACCATCAGCACGCACCCGGCCGCCGCGGCGGCGATCGTGCCGGTTGAGCCGGCCAGCGCGTCGAGCCCGTCCATGAAGTTGTAGGCGTTGGTGAGCCCGACGAACCAGAGGAACGTCAGCGCGGGCCCCAGCACGCCAAGTTCGACCGGGCCGTAGCCGGGCACGTAGATCCGCTCGACGATAGCGCCGCCCGCGATGGCGACGAAGGCGGCAAGGAACTGCGCGCCGAACTTGATCGCCGCCCCCTGCGCGCGCGCGTCGTCGGCAAGCCCCGCGATGGCGGCGATGGCCGCCCCCACGGCGACCGGGCCGATCGCCGGCATGCCGCCGGCCACCAGTGCGCCGCCGCCGATGACGCCCGCGGCAAGGCCGATCCCGCCGCCGCGCGGCGTGGGCAGCTTGTGCGAGGAACGTTCGTTGGGCCGGTCGACCAGCACGCGCCAGCGCGCCATGGCGAAGGCGCCCGCATAGCCGGCGAGGACGGCAAGGGCGAGGGCCGGCATCAGGGCGGAAAAATCCATGCCCCTTGCTAGCCCGGCGGGTGCCGGCCGATCAACGGGTCCGGCCAAGCGTCTTGCGCAGGCGGTGGCCGTTTGCCTACTCTTTGGGCGGATCGCTGCGAAACGGACGCCGGATCAAGGGTTTGCGGTGTCCATGCGGCTGGAACGGCGGTTGC
>JAYRKO010000561.1:0-2310 GCA_041905745.1 Tagaea sp.
ATTTGTCACTCAGGATTATCTTTTCATCACCGCGACAATCCAACGGATCGCCCGAGATGGAAACCTATCTTGTGCAGTTCTACAAAGCCGGTCTGCCCCAGAACGCCCCCGGCCAATCGATCTTCGCAAGCAACGATTTCGCGTCGGCGGCGCAGGCCTATGACAAGGCCGCACGCGAGTCGGGAACGGGCTGGCTGATCTTGTGGAACCAGAAGACGCGCATGAAGCTGCAGAGCAAGCAGATCCTGCGCGCGGCCGCGATGGCGAAATAGCGCGGCGCTATTTCCCGATACAGAATTCCGCGAACAACACGTCGAGTACGTCCTCGACGCCCGTGCGACCGACGATGCGCGACAGCGCGTGCGCGGCGGCGCGCAGTTCTTCGGCGACGAGTTCCGGCGCGCTCTGACCGCCGGCCCGCGCGAGTGCGGCCCGCACGTCTTCCAGTGCCGCCCGATGGCGCGCCCGCGTGACGACAGGAGCCGCAGCATCGGCCTCGCCAAGCGATGATGCGGCGCGCGCGGCTAGCACGCTTTCGAGCGCCGCGATGCCCTCGCCCGTCAGTGCCGAGACCCGCAAACCCGCGCCGCCGGGTGCCAGGTCGCTCTTGTTGAAGACGACGAGACCGCCTTGCGCATAGGCCGCAAGCTCGCCGTCGAGAACGGGCGCGCGCGCGTCCACGACGATGAGGCGCAGATCGGCCTCTTCGGCGCGCCGGCGCGCGCGGCGCATGCCCTCGGCCTCCAGCGCGCCCTGCGCATCCGCGCTGTCGGCCGCGCGCAGGCCGGCCGTATCCCACAGCGTCACCGGCCAGCCGCCGAGATCGAGATGAACCTCGATCACGTCGCGCGTCGTGCCGGCGGTTTCCGAAACGATCGCCGCCTCGCGGCCCGCAAGGCGGTTGAGCAGGCTCGACTTGCCCGCATTGGGCGCGCCGAGGATCGCGACCGTATAGCCCGCGCGCAGCCGCTCGCCGCGCGCGGCACCGGCCAGCAGCATCGCGATCTCGCCCGCGAGCGCGTCGAGCGGCGCCCGGATCTGCGCCGAAAGACCGCCGGGCACGTCGCCCTCGTCGGGGAAATCGATCTCCGCTTCGGCCAGCGCGCGCAGCCGCAAGACACGCGCGCGCAAATCCTCGGCGATGTTGCCGAGCGCACCTTCGAGCTGGCGCAGCGCCTGACGCGCCTGCGCCTGCGTTTCCGCTTCGATCAGGTCGGCCAGTCCCTCGATCTGCGAAAGATCGAGTTTCCCGGCCTCGAATGCGCGCCGCGCGAATTCGCCGGGCTCGGCCAGCCGCAGGCCCGGACGGCGGGCCAGCGCCTCGATCACGCCGGCAAGCGTCGCGCGGCCGCCATGGATGTGGAATTCGGCGACGTCTTCGCCGGTGAAACTCGCCGGGCCGGGGAACCACAGCACCAGCCCGTCGTCGAGCGGCCGCCCGTCGGCCGGATCGGCAAGCCGCGCGCGCACGGCGACGCGCGGGGCGGGCAGGCGGCCGGCCAGTGCGGCAAGGCTCGGCCCCGCCTGCGGCCCCGACACGCGCACGACCGCGACGCCCGCCTTTCCGGCGGCGGTGGCGGGCGCGAAGATCGTCGCGCGGGTCATCGGCGCGCTTTCGCGTCAGCCCTTGGGCTTGGGCGCAACGCGGTCTTCGTATTTGAGCATCAGGCGTTCGACGCGCTTGCCCTGGCGCATGTGCACCTCGAGGATCTCGTCGATGTCCTCGCGCGTCTTGGGCGAATACCACACGCCCTCGGGATAGATCACCAGCGCCGGCCCGAATTCGCAGCGTTCGAGACAGCCCGCCGAATTGATGCGCGTTTCCGGCAGGCCCAACTCCTTGGCGCGCGCCTTCATGTAGTCGCGCAGTTTCTCGGACCCCTTGTCCTTGCAGCAGCCGCGCGGATGGCCCGCCGGCCGCTCGTTCGTGCACACGAATACATGCGCCTGATAGAAAAGCTTCGGATCGCCGTCCACGTCGTCCTGCCTCGCCTTACTTCGTCTTGTCGCCGGCGTTGGACAGCGACCAGAACTTCTGGAGCTGCTCCCAGCCCGCACCCGTGAACCACTGGCGCAGCACCGTTTCGGGATCCATCGCCTTCATCGCGTTCTCGAGCCGGCCCGTCATCTGGCTCATCAGCGCATCCTGCATGGGCCGCACGTCGGGCAGGCCCATGAAGGTGCGCGCCTCTTCGGGCGTGCAGTCGATGTTGATCGTGATCTTCATCGGCGCGAACTCCCCATCGCCAAGCGTTGCTTGGACCATAAGGCCGGCGTCGGGGGGCTGCAACCGGCCGCCGCTTGCCAAAG
>JAYRKO010000021.1:0-12565 GCA_041905745.1 Tagaea sp.
GGTTGATCAGGATCTGGCGCAGCATGCGCTCGTCGCCGCGCACGACGACGGGCGGCAGCTGCGACAGGGCGATGCGCACGCCTTCGCGCTCGGCGGCCTGCGTCGTCAGCCGGCGCGCGGCACCGATCAGGTCGACGAGCGGCACCTCGGTCAGGTTCTGCTCCCATTTGCCGGCCTCGACCTTCGCGAGGTCGAGCACGTTGTTGACGACCGACAGCAGATGCGCGGCGCTGTAGTGGATGTCGTCCGCATAGCCCTGATACTTGGCCGGCATGACGGGACCGAACGCCTTTTCCTTCATGATCTCGGAGAAGCCGAGGATGGCGTTGAGCGGCGTGCGCAGCTCGTGGCTCATGTGGGCGAGGAATTCCGATTTGCGCCGGCTCGCCTCCAGCGCCAGCTTCTGCATGTGCCGCGAGGCGGCGGCCAGCGCCTCGGCCTCGCGGCGCGCGGCGACGTCGCGGGCGCGGCGGCCGACGAGGATCGAGACGGCGACGGCAAGGGCCGAAATCACGGCCGCCGCGGCTACGAGAATGTTCCGGCGTTCCTTCCAGCGCGCGAGGATCCGCTCGACGTCCATCGACACGGCGACGCCCAGGCGCGCGATGCGCAGCGAGCGGACGAGGTAGATCCGCTCGACGTTCTCGTACGGCGAAACGGCGGTCATCGGCTTCGCGCGGCCGGGCGCCCATTGCGCGAACGGAATCCGGCCCGAGGAATGCGGCGGCGAGCGCAGCAGGTCGATCTGCGGCCAGCGCGCGACGAACGTCCCGTCTTCGCGGATCAGCGCGACCGAGTCCGCGTCGACCGAGCGGAAGAAGTGCTGGAAATAATCGGGGTCGAGCCGGCCGGCGACGACGCCCTTGAATACGCCGCCGCTGTAGACGCCGCGCGAGATCGGGACAACGGCCTCGCCGGTCGCATCGGCCGCGAACGGCGCGCCGACGATCAGGCCCAGCGCGGGATCGTCCCGGTGCGCGCGGAAATAGGGGCGCGTGCGCAGGTCGAGCATCGGCACGACCGCGTCGCTCGAACTGGCGGTGATGTGGCCGTCGGCGTCGACGAACACGATCGTGCGCAGCCCGTCGATGCCGCCCTGCACGAGTTGGAGCTTCAGCTTCAGCTCGCCCTCGACCGGCAGGTTGAAATCGTCCGGCGTCGCGGGATTGTCGTCGAGCGTGCGGATGCCCAGATCGATCGCCCGCAGGACCTGCTCGACATGCGCCGCGACGATCTCGGTCTTCGCCGCGACGTCCGCCTCGCCGGCGGCCAGCGTCGTCTGGCGGTCGACATGGATCGCCAGCGACGCCAGCGCGAACAGCGCCGCGATGCCCGCCGACACCGCGCCGTACCGGGAAACGCCGCGCCGTGCGGCAAGCGGCACGCGCTCGGCGATCTGGATCGGCATGGAACCTCCCGCGGATCGTTAGCTGCCGGCGCCCGAACCCGCCGCGAAGACCGGCGGGCGATACCACCGCAAGACGAGACCGGCACAATTACTTCTTCTTACCATTGCCGACCGCCGGGCACATAAGAAATGCGCATCGGGGTACGCTTGGGGCCGCCATCGGCAGCCGCCCGCAATGCCGCCGGCAATATGGCGTCGATTTCCGGGCTGCCGCCGCCGGATGCCGCCCGGCCTCGGTCATTTAGCGTCAATTTGGACTAAATTTTACTTATTTCAGATCAAGGCGGGCCGTAAAACCACCGGCGATTATTAAACGTATTGCATCTGTAGAAATCCCCCTTTCGGAGCCCGTCCCAAATGTCCGTCCTTTCCAGCATCCGTACGAAACTCGTCGCCCTTCTGCTCGTGTTCGGACTGCTCCCTGTTGCGGCCGTGGGGATTCTCTTCCAGACGCAGCGCGCGAAGCTCGAGGCGTTGCCGCTCGATCGGCTGAACGAATCGGCCACCGTTCTCAACGACGTCATCGACCGCAACCTGTTCGAACGCTACGGCGACGTGCAGGCCTTCCTGCTCAACACGGTCCTCGACGACCGGACGCAGTGGCGCAAGCCCGGGACGGCCACGCCGCTCGTCGACACGATGGACGGCTACATGTCGGCCTACGGCATCTACAAGCTGATGGTGCTGGTCGACGCGAAGGGTCAGGTGCAGGCGGTCAACGCCAAGGGTGCGGACGGCAAGGCGCTCGACACGCGGGCGATCTACGACGTCGATTTCTCGCAGGCGCCGTGGCTGCGCAAGGCCGTACGGGGCGAGTTCCTGACGGGATCCAACGGATTCACCGGTACGGTCGTCGAGCAGCCGATGTTCGAACCGGTCGTCGGCAGGCTGTATGGCGGCGACGGCTGGGTCATCCCCTTCGCCGCCCCGCTCAAGGACGGCAAGGGCAACGTCGTCGCCGTTTGGGTGAATTTCGCCGGCCTCGAACTGGTCGAACAGATCGCCTTCAAGCTCTATTCGCGCCTCGCGCACGGCGGACTCGCCAGCGCGCGCACGACGATCGTCGGCCCGACCGGAAACATCATCGTCGATTTCGATCCCGACGCGGGCGCCAGCGCCTACAAGCGCAATGCCGACCTGGTCGGCAAGGCGGTGTTTTCCGGCCGCGATTTTGCGCCCATGCGCGAGGCCTGGGCCGGCCGCGACGGCGCAAGCGTGCAGCGCCACCCGCTGTCGGGCCACGAGGAGGCCACGGGTTACGCGCCCTCGCGCGGCGCCTACGACTATCCCGGCCTCGGCTGGATCGCGATGATCTCGGCCGACACCGACGAGGCATTCAAATCGGTCGACGGCATCGCCGATTCCGTGCTTCTCGTGATCTTCGCGGCAGGCGCGGTCATGCTTGCCGCCGGCGTGCTGATCGGCATTGCGGCGGTGAAGCCGCTCGACGCACTGACGGGCGCCATGGGCAAGCTCGCCGGCGGCGATCTCGACACGGCCGTACCCGGCAGCAGCCGCAAGGACGAACTGGGCCGCATGGCCGCCGCCATGCAGGTGTTCAAGGACAACGCGCTCGAAGCGCGCCGCCTGCGCGAAGAGCAGGCGCGTCTGGCCGAAATCGCCGAGCAGCAGAAGAAGCAGGCCCTGCTCGACATGGCCGAGACGGTCGAGTGCGAGACCGCAAGCGCGGTCGAGCAGATCGCGTCCAACACGCATCAGGTGAACGGTGCGGCCGAAGGCATGTCGAAGCTGGCCGAGGCGGTCTCGGCCGACTCGCAGGCCGTCGCCGCCGCTTCGGAAGAAGCACTGGTGAACGTGCAGACCGTATCCTCGGCGGCCGAGGAGCTGTCCGCGTCGATCCGCGAGATCTCGGGCCAGGTCGCGCGCGCGTCCTCGGTCACCAAGACGGCCGTCGACAGCAGCGACAAGGCGCAGGCGACGATCCGTTCGCTGTCCGACGCGGTCGCGAAGATTTCCGAGGTGACCAAGCTGATCGGGCAGATCGCCGGGCAGACGAACCTGCTGGCGCTCAACGCGACCATCGAGGCCGCGCGCGCGGGCGACGCGGGCAAGGGCTTCGCGGTCGTGGCGAGCGAGGTGAAGAACCTCGCCAACCAGACCGGCCGCTCGACCGAGGACATCGACCGGCAGGTCGGCGAAATCACGGTCGCCACCGAAGCCGCGGTAAGCGCGGTCGCCGAGATCGGCGAGCGCATCCGCGAAATCGACAGCGTCGCGACGGCCATCGCCGCCGCGATGGAAGAACAGGGTGCGGCCACGCAGGAGATCGCGCGCAACGTGGGCCAGACGGCCGACGCCGCGCGCGAGGTCTCCTCGAAGATCCAGAACGTCAGCCACGAGGCCGACCAGGTCGGCACGCGCGCGAGCGAAGTGCGCACGGCCATCGGCGGCGTGGGAAGCAGCCTCGACGAGCTGAAGCGCATCCTCGTGCGCGTCGTGCGCACGTCGACCGCCGACGCCGACCGGCGCAAGCACCCGCGCTATCCGGTCAAGGCGCGCATCGACGTGATCGACGGGGCGGGCAAGAAGCTCGACGCGACGTTGATCGACGTCTCGCAGGGCGGCGCGCATTTCCGCTGCGAGACGCAGATGCGCGCGGGCGAGCGCGGGACGATCCGCTTCGACGGGCTTCCCGCCGCACTCGCCTTCGTCGTGCGCTTCCGCGAGAAGAACGGCTCGATCCACGTCGAATATCCCGACGCGGCGAACGGCGGCTTCGCCGACTGGCTGCGCCAGCGCAGTGCCGGCATGAAGGCCGTCGACGCGACGTAAGCCTCAACTCACCGCGCCGCGGCGGTGCCCGCCGGCACGGCGAACATCGGATCGCGGAACACCTCGGCGACTTCCTTCTCGCTTTCCTCGGCCACGCACACGAGCAGCAGTGTCGGCGGCCCTGCCGGCGGCCCGTAGGGCAGGATGAGGCGCTGGTAGCGGCAGCGGCGGCGCGGGATCTCGATCGTGATCTCGTCGAGCAGCGGCGCGCCGGCGGCCACCGCCGCGGCGATGCCGCGTTCGATCAACTCGCGGAACGCCGGCGGCCGGATCTGCGAAATCTCCCGCCGGTGGAAGTCGACGTGCTGGCCGCCCATCGTGCCGAAGACCCGGAAGAAATATCGGCCCGCTTCGCGGATTTCGATCAGGTGCAGCCGGCCGATCGCGAAGGTGAAGGTGTCGAACCGCGCGAGCCCGGGATCGGGCATCGCGGCGCCGGCGCACTGGGCGCGCCACACGTCCAGCGCGCGGCCGGCGCGCGCGAGCGCATGCGCCGGTTCCAAGGGCCGGACGGCGATTCGGCAGTCGGGCGATCGGTCGACGGACCGTGCGGCGGGTGCGGGCTTCTCGTCCATGTCGAACCGGTGCTGCGTCCGCCCGCGCGCCTAGCCGGCCTCGAGTTCGGCACCCGCGGCGAAGACCGGGTCGCGGAAAATCTCGGCCAGCGCCGGTTCTTCGTCCACGCAGGCCACCATCAGCGTCGGCAGGCCGCCGGGCGGGCCGTAGGGCAGCAGCAGGCGGCGGAAGCGCGCCTCGCGCCGCGGGGCCGCGATCTCGATCTCGCGCAGCGAGGGCACGCCCGTCTCGACGACGTCGCGGTAGTCGGCCTCGACGACCGCGCGCAGCGCGTCGGGGCGGATCTGCCCGGTCGTGCGCCGGTGGTAGTCGAGCGGGTAATGGCTCGACGAGCCGAATATCCGGTAGAAGAACGCGCCGTCCGGGCGCACCTCGATCAGGTGCAGGTGGCCGATGGCGAAGGTGAAGGCGTCGAAGCGCGCGAATTCGGGCGGCGGCATCGGGGCGCCGGCGCATTGCGCGCGCCAGACGTCCAGCATGCGCGCGTTGCGCGGCGAAGCCTGATCGAGATCGAGGCGACGCGACTGGAACCTGTAGCCGGACCCCGCATCGGGCGCACGTTCCATTCCTGTCCACACTTCCGGTTCTTGCCGCGCGTCGCCAAGACAGCGCAGGGATGCCGCTCAATACCGATTCGCGGGTGTCGCATCAAATTCAAAAATTGTGGGTATCAAGCGGACTAATAGTTAATCGTATTTTAACCAAGCGGCTTCGCGCGCAAGCGAGCGAGCAGTGCCGCCCGTGTCTCGACCGCGCCGAACTCCACCCACGAATCCTCGCGCCGCTTGAGCCACGCGCCCATCGCCGGGCCCGGCTCGACGCCCGCCGCGCGCGCGTCCTCGCCGGTCAGCGGGAAGCGCGGCCGCACCCAGCCGCGCGCCGCGTCGAGCAGCGCCTTCCACGCCGCATCGCCCGCCCGTCCCTCGCCCGCGCGCGCCCATTCGAGCAGCACATGGTCGGCCGGATCGCCGCCCAACCGGTAGAACGTCGCGCGGCGCTGGGGCATGTCGGCGTGCGGATCGGGCGGCGCCGGCGGCCCGGCCAATTCCGCCAGCCGGTCGGTCTCCGCATTGGAAAGGCGCAGCCGTCGCGCGACCGGCACGCAATCCGCCGCCGGCACAAGGGCCGCGAGCGACCGGATGCCCGACGCCGACGCGCCGGTGGCTGCGACCAGCGCTTCGAGCCGCGCGAGCGTGCGCGTGGCGCCCGCCTCCGGCAGCCAGTGGGCGAGCGCGCCCGCCGCGCGCATCGCGTCGACCATTTCGGCCGCGCGGGGGCCCGCGAGCAGACGCAGCATCTCGCCCGCCACGCGTTCGGCCGACAGGCCCGGCAACGCCGCCGCCGCCGCCCGGCACGCGGCAAGGCCCGCCTCGTCGAACGCCGCCCCGCCGAAGCGCGCGTGGAAACGGAAGAAGCGCAGGAGCCGCAGCACATCCTCGGCCAGCCGCACCGCCGGGTCGCCCACGAAGCGCACGCGCTTGGCCGCGAGGTCCGCGCGGCCGCCGAAATAGTCGTGGAGCGCGCCGTCGGCCGCCATCGAGATCGCGTTGATCGTGAAATCCCGCCGCTCGGCGTCCGCGCGCCAATCGTCGGTGAAGGCGACGACGGCGCGCCGCCCGTCGGTCTCCACGTCGCGGCGCAGCGTCGTGATCTCGAAATGCCGGCCGCGCGCCAGGGCCGTCACCGTGCCGTGCGCGATGCCCGTGGGGATCGCCTTCAGCCCCGCGGCGACGAGAAGCTCGACCACCTTTTCCGGCAGCAGCGGCGTGGCGAGGTCGATATCGGCAGGCGGTTGGCCCAGCAGCGCATCGCGCACGCACCCGCCCACGAAGCGCGCCGACGGCCCCAGCGCGGCGAGAACGTCGCGCGTCGCATCCGCCGATACCCACGGCGGCAGCGGATCGATCCTGTCGGCGGGCGAATCCATGACCGCAGGAAAGCTAGCACGCCCTACGACAACTCGATCTGCAGCTTCTTGCCGACGGCACTTGCGGCCCGCTGGATCGTCTCCAGCCGGACGTCGAAATGGTCGGGATCGAGCAGCCGGTCGACCTGGGCCCGGCTCGTCTTCATGCGGCGCGACATCTCGACCTTGGAAATCCGCGCGGCCTTCATCGCCTGCCCGATCTTCCACGCGATGACGCGCTTGATGGCCGCGATCTCGGTCCGCCCGGCAAGGCCGTTGTCGGCGAGAAAGCTTTCGAAGGTCGAGCCGATATGGCGGTTCTTCTTCATGCGGAAAGCTTCCTTCTGCGCGCCGCGGCGAGGCGGATTTCCGCAAGCGGCGTCTTGCGCGTCTTTTTCACGAATCCGTTCAGCAGAACCATGCGTCCGTCGCATTCGCAGAAAATCACCCGTGCCTGCCGTCCGTCGGGAAGACCGCTCCGGATCTCCCAAAGACCGCTTCCCAACGGCCTGCATACCGGCATGCCGATCGGCCAACCGAACTCCGCCGTCGCGATGTCGCGGCCGACGATCGCTTTTTCGCCGGCGGAAAGCCCCTGCAGCCAGTCGCGGACCGGCTCCCTGCCGTTTGCGCTCCGGTAGAAGACGGCCGGAAACTTCTTCAGCGCCTTGGCCATTGCCGGGCACCGCGAGACATGTACCGTATTCGGTACATAGGGTCAAGAATCGCCATGTGCCCGGTGATAGCCGCCCGACATGTCGTCGACAATGGAAAATACAATCTTGAATTCGGCGATGCGCCGCGCCCGCCGGTCAGTCGAGCGTCTTGAAGCTTTCGGCGAGCTGGCGGTCGTAGCCGCGCGAGGCGGCCATCAGGCGGCGGGTATAGGGGTCCTTCGCGGCCCCGCGGCGCAGCGCGTCGGTGTCCATCTCCTCGACGATCTTGCCGCGGTTCATCACGGCAAGCCGGCTGCACATGTGCGCGACGACCGCGAGATTGTGCGAGACCATCACGAAGGTGAGGTTGTGGCTGCGCCGCAGCGCGTCGAGCAGGTTCAGCACTTCGGCCTGGATCGACACGTCGAGCGCCGATGTCGGCTCGTCGAGCAGCAGCATTTCGGGTTCCACGATCAGCGCGCGCGCGATCGCCACGCGCTGGCGCTGCCCGCCGGAGAGCTGGTGGGGATAGCGGAAGCGGAAGCCGCGGCCCAGCCCCACTTCCTCCAGCGCCTTCTCGATGCGCGCCTCGCGCCGGTCCATCTTGTGGATCGCCAGCGGCTCGGCCAGCGCGTCGTCGACCGTCTGGCGCGGATGGAGCGAGCCGTAGGGGTCCTGGAAGACCATCTGCGCGCGATTGTAGAAGGCGCGATCGCGCGTCCGACCCAACGCCTTGCCGTCGAAGACGACGTTGCCCGACCAGTCCTCGATGAGGCCCGCAAGCGCACGCAGCACGGTCGACTTGCCCGAGCCGGACTCGCCCACGAGCCCGAAGCTTTCGCCGCGCGCGACCGTGAAGGACGCGGCATCGACCGCGCGCATATCGCCGAAGGTTACGGTCAGGTTCTTGGCGGAGAGGATCATGGGCCCGCCAGCCACGCCGGATCGCGGTCGAGGACGTTGAGCTTTTCCTGCCGGCGGTCGAGGCGCGGCACGCAGTCCAGGAGCCCGCGCGTATAGGGGTGTGTGGCCTTGGAAAGCTCCGAGGCCTTCAACGTCTCGACCACCCGCCCGCCATACATGACGAGCACCCGGTCGCAGAACGCCGCGACGAGGTCGAGATCGTGGCTGACGAAGACGAGCCCCATGCCGCGGCGCGCGACGAGATCGTCGAGGATCGCCAGCACCTGCATCTGTACGGTCACGTCGAGGGCCGAAGTCGGCTCGTCGGCGATCAGCAGGTCGGGCTCGGCCACCAGCATCATCGCGATCATCGCGCGCTGGCCCATGCCGCCGGAAACCTCGTGCGGATAGAGATCGAAGACGCGCGCGGGATCGCGGATCTGCACGGCTTCCAGCGCGTCGAGCGCCTTCTCGCGCGCCTCCGCACGGCTCGCCTTGATGTGCGTCTGGTAGGCTTCGGCAATCTGGCGGCCCACCGTCATCACGGGATTGAGCGAGAATTTCGGGTCCTGCATGACCATCGCCATGCGCCGGCCGCGCAAACGCCGCCAGCCTTCGGCGTCGAGCCCGCGCAGATCCTGCCCGTCGAATTCCAGGCGCTTCGCCTCGACCCGGCCGTTGGGCGGCGTGAGACCGAGGAGTGCGCGGCCCGTGACCGACTTGCCCGAACCGGACTCGCCCACGATGCCGATCTTCTCCTTGCCCATGACGAGCGACACGCCGCGCACCGCGTTCACGGTGCGCGTCTGTGTGCGGAAGCTCACATGCAGGTCTTCGACGGCGACGAGCGGCTTTTCCATACGCATCCGCCCTATTCGCGCTTGGGGTCGAGCACGTCGCGCAACCCGTCGCCCAGAAGATTGAAACCCAGCGACACGACGAAGATCGCGAGGCCCGGCATCGCCGCGACCCACCACTGGTCGAGCACGAAGCGCCGGCCCGAGGAGATCATCGCCCCCCATTCGGGGCTGGGCGGCTGCGCGCCGAGGCCCAGGAAGCCGAGGCCCGCCGCGATGAGGATGATGCCGGCCATGTCGAGCGTCATGCGCACGATGGTGGACGACACGCACATCGGCACGATGTGGCGCAGCACGATGCGCATCCCCGAAGCGCCCTGCGCCTGCACGGCCGCGATGTAGTCGGCCTTGCGCACGACCAGCGTTTCGGCGCGCGCGAGGCGCGCATAGGGCGGCCAGGCGGTGAGCGCGATCGCCAGCACCGCGTTCTCGATGCCGGGCTTCAGCGCCGCGACGAAGGCGAGCGCCAGGATGAGGCGCGGGAAGGCGAGGAACACGTCGGTCACGCGCATCAGCACGACGTCGACCCAGCCGCCGAAATAGCCCGCGAGCGTGCCCACGGCGAGCCCGATCGGGGCGACCGTCACGATCACCAGCAGCACGATCGACAGCGTAATGCGCGAGCCGTAGACGACGCGGCTGAAGATGTCGCGGCCCAGTTCGTCCGAACCGAACCAGTGGCGCGCGGAAGGCGGCTGCAGGCGGAAATCGAGATCCTGCGTCGTGGGGCCGAAGGGCGCGATCAGCGGCGCGAAGACCGCCACGAGCACCAGCAGCAGCACGATGGCGAGCCCCACCATCGCCAGCGGGTTGCGGCGGAACGCGATCCACGAACGGTAGAACGCGCCCGCGCGCGCCTGCGCGCGGCTCGTCGGCGCCTCGTCGAGGAGCCATTGCGTCCACGAAACGCTCATCGGCGCGCCCTCGGGTCGACGAAGCGGTAGAGGATGTCGGAGAACAGGTTGATCGCCACGAAGCAGGTGCCCACGAGGACGGTGCCGCCGAGGACGGCGTTCATGTCGGCGGCGAGCAGCGACTGGGTGATGTACATGCCCAGCCCCGGCCACGCGAAGACCGTCTCGGTCAGGACCGAGCCTTCGAGCAGGTTGACGTAGGAAAGTGCTATGACTGTCACGAGCGGCACCATCGCGTTGCCCAGCGCGTGGCGCCACACGACGCGGAATTCCGACACGCCCTTGACGCGCGCCGCGATGACGTATTCCTGGCGCAGCTGTTCGAGCATGAAGCTGCGCGTCATGCGGCTTATGTAGGCAAGGCTGAAATAGCCGAGGATCGAGGCCGGCAGGATCAGGTGGCTCAGCGCGTCGCCGAACACCTCCCATTCGCCTTCCATCGCCGCGTCGAGCAGCACGATGCCCGTCACCGGTTCGACGATGTCCTCGAAGCCGGTCGAAAGCCGCCCCGGCCCGGCGACGAGGCCGAGCTTGGCGTAGAACACGAGCAGCGCCATCAGGCCCAGCCAGAAGACCGGCACCGAATAGCCCACGAGGCCCGCCACGCGCACGAGCTGGTCGAACCAGCGCCCGCGATGGACCGCCGCCAGCACGCCCGCCGGAATGCCCAGCACGACGCCCACGAACGTGCCCAGCGTCGCGAGTTCGATCGTGGCCGGGAACACGCGCACGATGTCGTCGATCACGCGGTTGGACGTGAGCACGGAGTTGCCGAAATTTCCGGAGAGCGCGCTCTTCAGATAGAGCCAGAACTGCTGCCACAGCGGCAGGTCCAGCCCGAGTTCGAGGCGCACGCGCTCGTACACTTCGGCCGGCGCCCGGTCGCCCACGGCCGCGAGGACCGGGTCGATGGGAACCACGCGACCGATGAAGAATGTCACGAGGAGGAGGCCCAGCAGGGTCGCCGCGACCATCAGTGCGGTCGCGGCGACGTGCCGGGCGATCCCGGCGGCGTCCTTGCGGGTGAAACCCCGCCAGGCGCGCGCCGGGGCGCTTTGCGTCGTCAACTTACTTCTTCGCGATCTCGGAGTAGTAGTTGTTGTCGAACGACGGTCCGATCACGAACCCGCCGACCTTGGAGCGGGAAACCGCCACTTCGATCTGCTGGAACATGATGACGAACGGCGACGTCTTCTGGTGCTCGCGCTGGACGGCCTCGTAGGTCGCCTTGCGCTTGGACGCGTCCTTCTCGAGCACGGCGGCCTGCGTCGTACGGCTCATCGCGGGGATGTCCCACGAGTTGCGCCAGGCGAGCGTCTTGGAACGCGCGTCGTCGGTGTTGTCGAGGTTGATCGCGAACGTCTCGGCGTTCGTGTGCGGGTCCTGATAGTCCGGGCCCCACTGGCCGATATAGATGTCGTGGTTGCGCGCGCGATACTTGGTCAGCGTCTGGCGGCCGTCGCCGGGGATCAGCTCCAGCTTCACGCCCGCCGCGGCCCACTGCGCCTGGATGGCCTGCGCGATGTCCTGGATGGGCGAGACGTTGCGCACGTCCATCGTGACCGAGAAGCCGTTGGCGAGGCCGGCCTTGGCGAGCAGATCCTTCGCCTTGGCGACGTCGTACTTGTACGGCTTGTCGTCGATGGCGCCGAGGAAGCCGATCGGCAGGAAGGCCTGGTGCGACTTGAACTTGCCGGCGACGAGGTTGCGCTCGATCGCGTCGTAGTCCGTGAGCCACTTCAGCGCCTCGCGCACTTCCGGCTTGGCGAGGTTGGCGTTCTTCTGGTTCAGGCCCAGATAGAGGATGGCGCCCTTGTTGCCCGACTGGACGGTGAAGTTCGGGTTCTTGGCCATCGTCGCGATGTCGTCCTTCGACAGGTCGCGCGCGTAGTCGACGTCGCCCTTTTCGAGCAGCAGGCGCTGGGCCGCCGTCTCGGGGATGTGGCGCACGATCACGCGGTTGTTCTTCGGCGCGCCGCGGAACCAGTTCTTGTTGGCGTCGAGCGCGTACTGCTCGGACGCGCGCCAGACGCGCAGCTTGTAGGCGCCCGAACCGGCCGAGTTCTGCTTCAGCCACGCATTGCCGAAGTCGCCGTCCTTGACGTTCGCCTTGACGAGCTTGCTGTCGACGATGGCGGCCACGGGGGCGGTGAGGCAGTAGTAGAAGAAGGTCGGCGCGTAGGCCTTGTCGGTGACGATGACGAGCGTGTCGGCCGAGGGGGCCGTCACCTTCTGCGTCACGTTGTCCTTCGTCAGGCCGAACTGCGTCAGGATGAAGCCGGGCGACTTGTTGAGGACGACCGCGCGCTGGATCGAATAGGCCGCGTCCTCGGCCGTCACCGGATTGCCGGAGTGGAACTTCACGCCCGGGCGGATCTTGAAGGTGTAGGTCATGCCGTCGGCGGCGACCGACCAGCTCGTGGCCAGCTCGCCGTTCAGCTTCGTGACGTCGTTGATGTCGTAGCCGATCAGGCGGTCGTACAGGTTGGCGACCACTTCCGAGCCCGAGAACTCGAAGGACTCGGCCGGATCGAGCGAGATGATGTCGTCGA
>JAYRKO010000562.1:0-2309 GCA_041905745.1 Tagaea sp.
TGGTCGCTCAATTTCGACGTCAAGAAGATCTTCTTGAAGACCAGCGCGACCGTGAACCTCAACCCGGCCACGGCGCTGAACGTCACGGACGTGAAGCTCGATCCGTGGGTTATCGGCGCGGGTATCGGCTACAAGTTCTGACGCGACCGGCAGGCGCGGGGGTCAGGCGGGCCAGAGCCAGGCCGCCCCGCGCACGCCGCTCGAATCGCCGTGGCGGTTGCGCACGAAGCGCGTCGCAAGCGCATCGGAAAAGACATAACGCGGGACGATCTTCGGCACGTCCTCGTAGATGAAGGCGGCATTCGACATCCCGCCGCCGAAAACGACGACCTCGGGATCGAAGACGTTGATGATGGTCGCCAGCCCGCGGGCGAGGCGGTCCGCGTAGCGCGCGAGCGTGGCCCGGGCGGCTACGTCGCCCGCTTGGGCCGCGGCGACGATTTCCTCCGCTCGCAGCTTCGTGCCGGCGTGGCGTTCGTGATCGCGGGCCACCGACGGGCCCGACAGGAACGTCTCGATGCAGCCGTGGTTCCCGCAATAGCATTTGGGGCCCGGCCGCTCGTCCTGTCCGTCTTCGACACGGGGCCAGGGAAGGGGATTGTGCCCCCACTCGCCGGCAATACTGTTCGCGCCGGCGATCGGACGCCCTTCGTAGACGAGGCCGCCGCCCACGCCCGTGCCGAGAATGACGCCGAAGACGCTCCGCGCACCCGCTGCGGCCCCGTCGCTCGCTTCGGAGAGCACGAAGCAGTCGGCATCGTTGGCGACGCGGACAGGTCGTCCGATACCGGCGGCCAGATCGTCGTCGAGCGGGTGGCCGATCAGCCAGACGGAATTCGCGTTCTTCACGAGCCCCGTTGCAGGGGAAATCGTGCCGGGAATGCCGATCCCGACCGGCGGCTTTTGTCCCAGTTCCCGATCCGCTTCGAGGACTAGATCGCGCAGGGCCGCGATCGTGGCACCGTAATCGCCCTGCGGGCTCGCGACGCGTCGGCGAAGCGCCAGCGATCCGTCGGCAGCGAGGGCCGCAATTTCTATTTTCGTGCCGCCGAGATCGATCCCGTACCGTATCCGCACTACACACTCCGGCTTAACATGGACTTAACAATGGTCCATTTTTGCCTGTAATTACAGGCTAGTGCCGAGACGCGGGATCATGCTAAATGACCCGGTCAAGCTTGCGGCCAAGTCCGCCGGAAAGCCCGAACCGGATCGTACGCGCGATGCCAAAGACCGTCCTGATCGTCGAAGACAACGAACTCAACATCAAGCTCTTCAACGACTTGCTTGAAGCGCACGGCTACGCGACCTTGCAGACCAAGGACGGCATCGAGGCCATGAAGATGGCCCGCAAGCACCGTCCGGACCTGATCCTGATGGACATCCAGCTCCCGGAAGTCTCGGGGCTCGAGGTCACCAAATGGCTCAAGGAGGATCCCGACCTTCGCTCGATCCCCGTGGTCGCGGTCACGGCCTTTGCGATGAAGGGAGACGAAGACAAGATCCGCCAGGGTGGCTGCGAGGCCTATATCGCGAAGCCGATTTCGGTCGCGAAGTTTCTCGAGACCATCCAGCGCTTCCTGAATTGATGCGCGGCGCGCGGGACCGGCAGCCATGACGGCGCGCGTATTGGTCGTCGACGACGTCCTGCCGAACGTCAAGCTGCTCGAAGCGCGACTGAGCTCCGAATATTTCCATGTCATGACGGCATTCGGCGGGCAGGAAGCGCTCGACAAGGCGTTCCAGAACCCGCCCGACATCGTGCTGCTCGACGTGATGATGCCGCAGATGGACGGCTTCGAGACGTGCCGCCGCCTGAAGGCCGATCCGCGCACATGCCACATTCCCGTGATCATGGTTACGGCGCTTTCCGCGAGCGAGGACCGCGTCCGCGGGCTGGAAGCGGGGGCCGACGATTTCCTGACCAAGCCGGTCCGCGACGTGGCGCTTTTCGCGCGCATCCGCTCGCTCGTCCGCCTCAAGATGCTCGCCGACGAGTGGCGGCTGCGCAGCGCGACCTCGGGCCGCTTCGGCATGGCCGACGACAGCGCGACGATCCAGGGCGAGATTTCGACCCAAGGGGCGCGGCTGCTGGTCGTCGACGACCTGCCGAGCCTTACCCGGACGCTCACGCAGAATCTGGCTGCGGACGGCGTGACGATCGAGGTCACGGCCGACGGCGACGACGCCGTCGCGCGGGCCGCGCGCACGCCCTACGACACGATCGTCATCAACACGCTCATGCGCAAGGTCGATGCGCTGCGCCTGTGCGCCGAACTTCGGTCCGGCGAGCAGACCCGCCAGATCCC
>JAYRKO010000563.1:0-2306 GCA_041905745.1 Tagaea sp.
GCGGCGCGCGCACGCGTCAGCATGGTCATCCTCGACGCCTGCCGGAACAATCCGTTCGAGCGCCGCTTCCGGTCGGTGGGCGGCGGCCTTGCGCAAATCAACGCACCGGAAGGCACGATGATCGCGTACGCGACCTCGCCCGGAAAGGTCGCCGCCGACGGCGACGGCGCCAACGGGCTCTATACGCAGGAACTGCTGAAGGCGCTGGGCCAGCCCGGATTGAAGGTCGAGGACGTGTTCAAGCAGGTGCGCATCGGCGTGGCGCGCGCATCCAACGGCATGCAGGTGCCGTGGGAGGCCTCGTCCCTCACCGGCGATTTCTATTTCAGCCCGCCCGTCGCGCCGTCCGCGGCAACGTCGACGGCGGCCGTGCCGGTCGATCGCGAGGCGATCTTCTGGGATTCGATCAAGGCGTCCACCGATCCGGCCGAATTCCGCGCCTATCTCGATGCGTTCCCCGGCGGCACCTTCTCGCCGCTCGCGCGCATGCGGCTCGCGAACCTGGAGGCGGCGCGCCAGCAGCAGGTCGCCTCGCGCGCGCCGACGCCCGTGCCTATGGCCCCGGCCGCGCCACCGCCCTCGGCGGCAATCGCACCAGCCGCCAAGCCGGCGAATGCCGAGCCCGCCGGAAACGTCGGCGGCCAGTTCATGACGAGGCTGCCGACCGGCGTCCTGCAGCACGGCAGCATCACCGCCTATATCGTGGTCGAGAACGGATCGGTGCGGTACAGCTCGAACTACGGCACCCAGGTCAGGGGCGTCGACGGGCGCTGTTTCGGATCGGGGCCGGTCGACGAAGCTGGCCGTTTCGCGAGCTTCAGAATCGCCTGCGTGGGCGGCATGATGAGTCCTTCGACGATGGACATTTCGGGCTCCGTCGTGCGCGCCGAAGGTGCGCCCCGCGTGCAGACGGTCATCACCAACGCAAAGAGCGAAGACACCGAAGTCGTGTTCAAGTGAAAGGACCTGTACGTCCCATGCGCCGCATTCTCACCCTCGCCTTCTCGTTGCTCGCGTTGCCCGCGTTCGCCGCCGATCCGGTCGCGATCGTCGAGGACGCCAAGGGCAAGCTCGACGTCGACTTCATGGATTACGTCGAAGCCGGACGCGTGGTGAAGCTGGGCGCGAACGACGAACTGGTGCTGAGCTATCTGCGCTCGTGCTGGCGCGAGACGATCAAGGGCGGCACCGTCACGGTGGGCGCCGAGCAGTCGACCGTGGCCGGCGGGACCGTCCGTCGCGACAAGGTGACGTGCGACGGCGGCAAGATGCGGCTTTCCTCCGATCAGGCCGCGAAGTCGGGCGTGATGGTGTTCCGCGCGCCACCCAAGCCGGGGGCCGCAGCCGGCGCGCCGGAAATGACGATCTACGGTCTTTCGCCCGTACTCGACATCAAGGGCGGCGGCCGCGTGACGATCGCGCGCGTCGACCAGCCGGGCGCGCCGATGGCCTTCGACGTGCCGGCCCAGCAGCTCACGCGCGGCAGCTTTTTCGACCTCGCCAAGGCCGACAAGGCGCTGGCGGCCGGCGGCACCTACAGGCTTTCGGTCGGCGAGAAGAACATCGTGTTCAAGGTCGATACCGAGGCGAAGCCCGGCATGGCGCCGCTCCTGAGCCGTCTCATCCGTCTGTGAGGGGATGAAGCGCCGCGATCTCTTCGCGGCGGCGATCGCCGTCCTTCTCGGGGCGGGTGCCGTCGCCTCGCCGCTCGCCGACACGCTGCGCGGCGTCTCGCTCGATCTCGCCTTCGCGCTTCGCCACGCGGTTTTCGGCGCGAAATACGGGCCCGCCGACTCGCCCGGCGTCGTCGTGGCGCTGGACGAGGAGACCTACCGTACGCCGCCCTTCGAAGGCGTGCCGCAGGCCTTCTGGCCGCGCGAGATGGCGCCCGTGCTGGGTGCGGTGCTGGACGCGGGCGCTTCGGTCGTTGCGTTCGACGTGATCTTCCCCACCTCGGTCGAACGCTTCATCCCCGGTTTCGAACGCGACTGGTTGCGCACGCTCCGCGCGGGCGCACGCGAGGGGCGCGTGATTCTCGGCAAGGTGCAGCACGGCGCTTCGCCCATCCTGCCCTTCCAGGGGCAGGCGATCGCCGTGGGGCGCGACGAGAACATCCGCACGACCAACCTGTTCCGCGATGCCGACGAAGCGATCCGCCGCGCGCCGCTGTTCCTCGACGTCGAAGACGGGGCGGCGGCCGGCGGTATCGCCAAGCAGGCGTCGCTGGGGCTCGAGGTCGCGATGCGTGCGCGCGGCGAGAAAGCCGAACTGCGGCCCGACGGCGTGTGGTTCGCCGGACGGCGCCT
>JAYRKO010000564.1:0-2293 GCA_041905745.1 Tagaea sp.
ACCGTGGGCTACGGCGACGTGCTGCCGTCGACCGAGGCCGTCAAGCTGATCGCGTTGGTCGAGGTCGTGTTCGGCATCACGCTGCTGCTGGTCGGCTTCTCTGAGATCATGAGCCACTCGCGCGAAATGCAGGCCCGCCGCTACGGCGGCGAGGGGAAGGACGGCAAGTGATCCGCTCGCTCCTCATCGCGAACCGGGGCGAGATCGCCGCGCGCGTGGCGCGCACGGCGCGGCGTCTCGGCATCCGCACGATCGCGGTGCATTCTTCGGCCGACGCAGGCGCGCTGCACGTTGCGGCGTGCGACGAGGCGTGGCCGATCGGTGGCCCCGCGCCCAAGGAAAGCTACCTGCGCGGCGACGCCATCCTCGACGTCGCGCGCCGGGCGGGCGCCGAGGCGATCCATCCCGGCTACGGCTTCCTTTCCGAGAACGCGGCTTTTGCGGACGCCTGCGCGAAGGCCGGAACCATCTTCGTCGGACCGCCCGCGAGCGCCATCCGCGCGATGGGCGGCAAGAGCGAGGCGAAGGCGCTGATGGTCGCTTCCGGCGTGCCGGTCGTGCCGGGCTATCACGGTGCGGCACAGGACGACGCCACGCTGGCGGCGGAAGCGCGGAAGATCGGCTTCCCCGTGCTGATCAAGGCGTCGGCCGGCGGCGGGGGCAAGGGCATGCGCATCGTCGCGCGCGCCGAAGACCTGGCCGAGGCGCTGGCGGGCGCACGGCGCGAGGCGCAGTCCGCCTTCGGCGATCCGCGACTGCTGATCGAGCGCTATCTGGAACGGCCGCGCCACATCGAGGTGCAGGTCTTCTTCGACGGACATGGCAACGGCGTCTACCTGTTCGAGCGCGACTGCTCGCTCCAGCGCCGCCACCAGAAAGTCATCGAAGAGGCGCCGGCGCCGGGCATGGACGCAGGCCGGCGCAAGGCGATGGGGGAGGCGGCCGTGCGCGCGGCGGCGGCCGTGGGTTACGTCGGCGCGGGCACGGTCGAGTTCATCGCCGATCCCGCCGGCACGTTCTATTTCATGGAGATGAACACGCGCCTGCAGGTCGAGCATCCGGTGACCGAGGCGATCACCGGGCTCGATCTCGTCGAATGGCAGCTGCGCGTGGCGTCGGGCGAAAAGTTGCCGCTGGCGCAGAAGGACCTGCGCATCGCCGGCCACGCGTTCGAAGCGCGTCTCTATGCCGAGGATCCCGCGCGCGATTTCCTGCCGGCGACGGGCACGCTGCACCGGCTGTCGTTCCCGGCCGAGGAAAACGGCGTGCGCGTGGATGCGGGCGTGCGGCAGGGCGATGCGGTCACGATCCATTACGATCCGATGATCGCCAAGCTGATCGTCCACGACGCCGACCGCGCGGCTGCGCTGCGCAAGCTTGCGGGCGCGCTCGATGCGGTGCGCGTGGCGGGTCTTGCCAACAACGTGTCGTTCCTCGCGCGCGTCGCGCGCCATCCGGCCTTCGCGGCGGGCGAGATCGACACGGGCTTCATCGCCCGCCACCGCGATGCGCTGCAACCGCCGCCCGCGCGCGCCGACGATACGACGCTGGCGCTGGCCGCACTGGGCGTGCTGTGCGCGCGGCACCGGGCAACTCCCGCTTCGCCGTGGGACCGGACGGACGGCTGGCGCCTCAACGGCGATGCGCACGACGAACTCGTCTTCGCGCAGGGCGAGGCCGAGACCTGCGTGCGCGTGCATTATCGCGGGGCGGGCTACCTGCTCGACCTGCCCGGCGGCACGCGCGCGGCGACGGGCACGCTCGACGGCGATGGGCGGCTTGTCGCGACGCTCGACGGGGCGCGGCTGTCGGCCGATCTCGCGCGGCGCGGGGCGGAGCTGACGGTTTTCCGCGGCGCCGAAGCGCACGCGTTCCATCTCGTCGACCGGCTGGCGGCGGCCGATGCGGCCGCGGCGGGCGACACCAAGCTCGCGGCCCCCATGCCCGGGCGTATCGTCGCCGTGCATGTCGAAGCCGGCCAGTGCGTGACGCGCGGCCAGAAGCTCGTCGTGCTCGAGGCGATGAAGATGGAGCACACGATCCTGGCCCCCGCCGACGGCACGGTCGAACGCGTGCGCTTCAAGCCGGGCGAACAGGCGGCCGAGGGCGAGGAGCTGGTCGTCTTCGTCGCGAAGGAGGGCTAGCGCCATGCGCCTGCCCGCGCGTGTGCGGATGGTCGAGGTGGGCCCGCGCGACGGCCTGCAGAACGAACCTTCGCCGGTCGATACGGCGACCAAGATCGCGTTCGTCGACATGCTGTCGCGAAGCGGCCTGCCGGTCGTCGAGGCGGGCA
>JAYRKO010000565.1:0-2289 GCA_041905745.1 Tagaea sp.
CCCGTATCCGTGCCGGCGGAACTGGCGGCGAAGGTCAGTCCTTCGTCGCCGCCGCCTCCTCCTTGAGCCAAGCGCGAAACGCGGCGACCTTCGGACGCTGCGCGCGACCGGGCGGGCTAACGACGTAATAGGCAAAGCGTACCGGCGTTGCGACCGCGAACGGGCGCACGAGCCTGCCGCTCGCGAGATCGTTCTCGGCGAGCCTGAGTTTGGCGAGTGCCACGCCGCGCCCGAGGATGGCGGCTTCGAGCACAAGGCTCGACTGGTTGAAGCGGGGGCCAAAACGCGCGTCGATCCCGCCGACGCCTGCGGCCTTCAGCCACATCCGCCAGTCCGGGCAGGTTTCGTCGCCGTCCGAAGCGTCGTCGTGCAGCAGCGTGTGATGGCGCAGATCGGTCGGCGATTTGAGGGCGTGCTTTCCCTTGAGCAAGGCCGGCGCGCAGACCGGCACGACGGTTTCCGGAAACAGGCGCTCGACCAGCAGCCCGGAATACTGCCCGGCACCGTACCGGACGGCGACGTCCACGTCGTCGCGCGCGAAATCAACCAGCGTCATCGATGCCGACAGGCGGACGTCGATCTCCGGATGGCGCTCGGCGAAGCGATCGAGCCGCGGGACGAGCCATTTCGCCGCGAAGGACGGCGCGGAGGAGACCGTCATGACGCCCTTCATGTCGCGTTCCGTCACGTCGGCGACGGCGCTCGCGATCAGGTCGAACCCCTCCCGCAGCCCGGGCAGCAGCAGCGTGCCGACCTCCGTCAAAGCGACCTTCTGGCGGTCGCGCCGGAACAGCTTCGCGCTCAACTGGTCTTCGAGCCCCTTGATCTGGTGGCTGATTGCGGCCGGCGTGACATGCAACTCGTCGGCCGCCTTCGAGAACGAAAGCAGCCGGGCTGCCGCCTCGAAGGCGCGAAGCGAGTTGAGCGGGGGGAGGCGGCGGGACATGGCACCAATTTCGGCCATCCGGTCGAAAACTGCATCTTGTTTTCCATCCCCCGCCGGAGGTATCTGAACCGCCGGAAACCTCGGGAGCGACGCAAGAAAAATGTCAATTCAAGGCGCAGCGGGCGCGATCAAGGAAATCGACGCCGCAAAGGCAAATGCCGAACTGGCGGCCGGCGAGGCTGTTCTCATCGACGTGCGCGAGGTCGGCGAGTTCGCCGCCGAACGGATACCGGGCGCCCTTCTTGCGCCGCTTTCGACTTTCGATCCGCAGAAGCTTTCGGCGCTTCGCGGCAAGCGGGTCATCGTCTCGTGCCTTGCCGGCGGGCGCTCGATGCGCGCGGCGCAGGCGCTGGCCCCCGTACTGGGTGCCGAGAACATCGTGAATCTCGCCGGCGGCATCGGCGCCTGGAAGTCGGCCGGTCTGCCGACGCAGAGCGGCTAGGACAATCCGTACGCCTGCGCGAGCAGTTCGTAGGAACGCAGCCGCGCAACGGGATCGTGGGTGATCGTGACGATCGAGACTTCGTCGGCGCCGTGCGCGTCGGCAAGCGCGTCGATCCGCGTAATTACCGTAGCCGGATCGCCGACGATCTGCCGCGCGCGGGTCCTTGCGATGCGCGCGCGCTCGATATCAGAATAGGGGTAGGCGAGCGCTTCCTCGGGGCTGGGGATCGGCGCCAGCTCGCCGCGTTCGACGCGAAGACGCCACAGTTCCCGGCTCGACGCCAGCCTGACTGCTTCGTCGTTCGATGCCGCGCAGATCGCAAAAACGGCAAGCGCCGTGCGCGGCGTCGGATAGGCCGCCGACGGCCGGTAGTTCGCACGGTAGGCGGCGCAGGCTTCTTCCCCGCCTTGGCCGCTGATGAAATGCGCAAATCCGAACGGCAAGCCGAACATCGCGGCATAGGCCGCGCTCTGGTCGGACGAGCCGAGTACCCACATTTCCGGCATGGTCGGCCCGGCCGGCTGGACGAGGATCGACCGGAACGGGTGGTCCTGCGGCAGGTCGTTCGCGAGAAACCCGACAAGGTCGGCGATCTTCCCGGGGAACTCTGCAATGTCGTAGGGACCCCCCGGTTCCAGTGCATAGGCAGTGCGCTGGTCGGAGCCCGGTGCGCGCCCGATGCCCAGGTCGATCCGGCCGGGGTGGAGCGTCTCGAGCATGCGGAAGGTTTCCGCCACCTTCAGCGGCGCGTAGTGCGACAGCATCACGCCGGCCGATCCGACGCGGATCCGGCTTGTCAGGCCGGCGATGCGGCCGATCAGGATTTCGGGGGCGGTGCCGGCGAAGCCGGGGGCGCTATGATGCTCGGCGAGCCAGTAGCGCGCATAGCCGAGGCGTT
>JAYRKO010000566.1:0-2287 GCA_041905745.1 Tagaea sp.
ATACGGCGATGCCGCTGGCAGCCTACATCAAGCTCGCCCGCGAACGGGGGGCCGAGATCGTCACGCCGGTCGCGGCCGAAGCGATGCCCGGCGGCCCCGTCACGCGCGAAGCCTACGAACGACTTGCAGGCGCGATCCTCGAGGCGGTGGAGGCCGGCTGCGACGGCGCGCTCCTCGACCTGCATGGCGCAATGGTCTGCGAACACACGCAGGACGGCGAAGGCACCCTGCTCGCGCGCATCCGTGCGATCCGCCCGGACCTGCCCATTGCGGTCACGTGCGACCTGCATGCGAACCTTTCGGCCGAGATGGTCGCGAACTGCACGGCGCTGATCGGCTACAAGACTTATCCGCATGTCGACATGTACGCGGTGGCCGAGCGCGTGGGCCGCGTCGTCCTCGATGCCATCGAAGGAAAATGCCGCCCCGTGATGGCATGGGGCCGGTTGCCGCTGATGTCGCAGACACTGCGCCAGGGCACGGCCGATTCGCCGATGAAGGAGATCCAGGCCCTCGCCGCCGCGTGCGAAGCGCGCCCCAACGTGCTGTGCGCGACCGCCTTCGGCGGCTTCCCGATGGCCGACATTCCCATCGCCGGGAATTCCGCCATCGTCGTGGCGGACGGCGACCGGGCGGCGGCGCGCGACGCCGCGCAGGACCTTCTCGATGCTGCATGGAACGCGCGCGGCGAATTCACCCACCGCCACGCCCCGCTTTCGGCAACCGTCGCGCGCGCCAAGGAAGTGAACGCGGCGCCCATCGTGCTGCTCGACCACGCCGACAATGTCGGCTCCGGCGGCACGTCCGACGTGATGGCCGTGATCGCGGAAGTGCTGCGCCAGGAACTCGACGGCGTGGCCGTCGCCACGGTGTGGGATCCCGCGGCAGTCGAAACGATGCGCGCGGCCGGCAAGGGTGCGCGCGTGACGCTCGATCTCGGCGGGCGTACGGACATGCCGTCGATCGACCTCAAGGGGCGGCCACTGCGCGTCTCCGGCACGGTGGCCAACCTGACCGACGGCAAGTGGCGGGTCGAAGGGCCGATGTATACCGGGGTCCTCGTCAATACCGGCCCGACGGCCGTCCTCGACACGGGCCGTGTGAAAATCGTCGTCGTCTCCCTGCACCACGAGCCGTGGGACACCGGCATCTTTACGGCCAACGGGATCGACCCGACGCGCCAGCGCTTCCTGCTGCTTAAATCACGGATCCACTACCGGGCAGGATTCGCCCCCCTCGCGCGCGCGACCTTCACGCTCGACGGCGAAGGCGTGACCACGTCGGACAATTCGCGCCTCGCCTACCGTGCGCTTGCACGGCCGGTCTACCCGCTCGATCCCGGTCCGTTCCCGCAGGTACGCGCCCAAGACGTTTGACGCCACACGCAAGTATGGCATGGTTCGAACCATATCCGGCCGGCCAACGGCCGGAACGCCGGATCAGGGATCGCAGCGGAGGATCGGAAGAATGACGACCCAGAACAGAGGGTTGCTCGCGCTCTGCGCGGCAGCCGCGATCGGCTTGGGCATCGGGCTTGCCGGCCCGGCCACGGCGCAGCAGAAGGTGCTGCGCTTCATCCCCCACGCGAACCTGTCGTCGATCGACCCGATCACGACGACGGGTTACATCGTCCGCAACCACGGCTATCTCGTCTACGACACGCTGTTCGCGACCGACGCGAACTTCAAGATCCAGCCGCAGATGGTCGACACCTGGTCGACGAGCGCGAACGGACTGCGCTGGGAATTCCGCCTGCGCGACGGGCTCAAGTTCCACGACGGCCAGCCGGTGCGCCCGGCCGACGTCATCGCGTCCCTCAAGCGCTGGTCGGCGCGCGACACGTTCGGCCAGGCGATGGCCGCCAGTCTCGACAGCTACGAGGTGGCCGGCGACACCACGTTCGCCATCAAGCTCAAGAAGCCGTTCCCGCTGATGCTGGACGCGCTCGGCAAGCTTTCGTCGAACGTGCCCTTCATCATGCCCGAGCGCGTGGCGAACACCGACCCCGCGCAGAACATCACCGACGCGACCGGGTCGGGCCCGTTCCGCTTCGTGCGCGACCAGTGGGTCCCCGGGCAGCGCGCCGTCTACGAGCGCTTCGCCGATTACAAGCCGCGCAGCGAGCCGCCGTCGTGGGCGGCCGGCGGCAAGGTCGTGAAAATCGATCGCCTCGAGTTCCGCATCATTCCCGACCCGGCCGTCGCCTCGGCGGCCCTCGCCGCCGGCGAGGTCGACTGGTACGAGCAGCCGCCGGTCGACCTTCTGCCCGCGATGGCGAAGAACAAGG
>JAYRKO010000567.1:0-2285 GCA_041905745.1 Tagaea sp.
ATAGGCGACTTCGCCCCCGCGCGGCGCGATCAGGTCGCCGAACACGGTGACGACGAGGGAGCCCGCGCGGACGGGCGGCTGTTCGGATTTCCGGCGCGTCATCGGGTCGGCACCTTAATCGAGCGCGCCGCTTGGCGCGAGGGCGCCGCGCGTGCGAGGCTGCCGCCACAAGAATCGTCCCGGAGGAACCGCATGACCGCCGACCCGCTCGCCGAGCGTCTTTCCCGCTGCTACAGCTCGGCCGTCCACGACGTGCTGCGCGCGATGGGCCACGAGCGCTGCGTGCTGCCCGCGCCCATCAAGTCGCTCGCACCCGGCGGCAAGGTTGCGGGCCCGGTCTGGACCGTCAGCGGCCGGATCGACCGCACGAAGTCCAGCCACGAGACGCTGCTGGAATGGACCGGGCTGCTGTCGAAGGCGCCGACGGGAACCGTCATCGTGTGCCAGCCCAACACGCACGAGATCGCGCTGATGGGCGAGCTGTCGGCGGCGGCGCTCAAGCTCAAGGGCGTGCGCGGCTACATCGTCGACGGCGGCACGCGCGACGTCGACATGATCCTGGAACTCGGCTTTCCGGTCTTCTGCTCGTTCGCCACGCCGGCCGACATCGGCGCGCGATGGGTGCCGGATTCCTTCGGCGCACCGGTGACGATCGGCGCCGTCACGGTCTCGACCGGCGACTATGCGCTGGGCGACGCCGACGGCGTCGTCGTCATCCCCAAGGCAATGGCGGAAGAGGCGGTGACGCGCACCGAACAGGTCGTGGGCACGGAGAATGCCGTGCGCAAGGCGATCCTCGGCGGGATGGACCCGCAGCAGGCCTATCTCAAATACGGGAAGTTCTAGGCCGCGCCGACGGGCCCGTGACCGATCCGGAAATCGTTCTTTCCGGTCCGGTCCGTGCCCGACAGCAGCCACAGCGGCCGGGTCGCGAAATCGACGCGATAGCCGCTGGCCGATCCCGTCGCGATCAGCGAACGGTCGAAGAGCGACGTTCCGGGCATGTAGCGGATCGCCACGCCGGCGCGCCGCTTGGGCGAGCGGTTCGCGTTCGACCCGTGGATCAGGTAGACGTCGTGCATCGACATCTCGCCCGGTTCCAGTTCGATGTCGACGGCCTTGCCTTCGTCGAACGAGCCGGGGATGGCGCGCTGGTTGAGGACGAGGTCGGTGCGGTCCTCGCGCATGTGGTCGAGAAGTTCGCGCGACCGGTGCGAGCCCGGGATGACGCGCAGGCAGCCGTTTTCGACTTTCGATTCGTCGAGCGCGATCCACACCGTGCAGGTCGCCAACGGGCGGATGGGCCAGTAGTGGCCATCCTGGTGCCACGGCACTTCCATGCCGTCGCCGCCCGGCTTGCAGAAGATCTGGCAGCCCCACAGGATCACGTCCGGACCGATCAACTGCGCCGCCGCGGCGACGATTTCGGGATCGCGCGCGAGATCGAGGAAATCGGCGCTGCCGCGCACGCCTTCCGCGTTCTTCCCTTCGAGATGGGCGCTGACCAGCCGTTCGGGCCGGATCGTCGGATTGTCGGCGATGATCCGGTCGAGCGTGGCGCGCAGTGCCGCGACGCGCGCGGGCGACAGGCGCAGCTTCGGCACGATGTAGCCGTCGCGCCGGTATTTCTCGATTTCGCTTTCGGAGAGCTTCACGACTTGACGGAACCCGATGTGAGGTCGGCCGCCATGTAGCGGCGGAAGGCGTAGTAGATCGCGGCCGGCGGCAGCGCGTAGATGAAGCCTGCGGTCATCAGCAGTTCCCACGGCGAATCGTCGGCCGAAAGGAAGGCGCCGAGCGCCACGGCAAGCGTCGTGTCGACGTCGCGCGACAGCAACAGGAACGCGTAGAGATATTCGTTCCACGCCAGCAGCAGCGCGTAGGTGCCCACCGCCATCAGCGAGGGCGTCATCAGTGGCACGAAGATGTGGCGGAAGAGCTGCGGGGCCGTCGCGCCGTCGATGATCGCGGCCTCGTCCAGTTCCAGCGGCAGCTTGTCGGCCGCCTGCTTCAGCACCCAGATCGCATAGGGCGTGGCGACCGTCACCATCGCGAGGATCAGTGCCCACTGGCTGTTGAGCAGGCCGTAGGTACCCATCGCCTTGTACATCGGCAGCGCCAGGAACGCGGCCGGCACGAAATAGGTGAGGAGCGCCATGTTCATGATGACGCGCCCGCCGCGCACGCGCAGCCGGCTGATCGCGAAGGCCGCGCACGTCGCGACGAACAGCGTCAGCACGCCCACCGCGACGGCGATGGCGACCGAATTCCACATCTGGTGCCAG
>JAYRKO010000568.1:0-2271 GCA_041905745.1 Tagaea sp.
GCCCCATGCGCTTCGGGGTCTTCCTGCCGCCGCAGGCGCGGTCGGGCAAGGTGCCGGCGGTTTTTGCGCTTGCGGGGCTCACCTGCACCGAGGAGACATTCGCAATCAAGGCGGGGGCCCAGCGTGCAGCGGCAGATCTGGGTGTTGCACTCGTCTTTCCGGATACGAGCCCGCGCGAGCCGACATTGCCCGGCGATCGGGACGCATGGGATTTCGGGCAGGGTGCTGGATTTTACGTCGATGCGACCGCGGCGCCGTGGTCGGCCAACTACCGGATGTTCGGCTATGTGGCGGACGAACTGCCGACGCTTGTTGCCGATCGGTTTCCCATCGATCTGGCACGCCTCGGCGTCATGGGGCATTCGATGGGCGGGCATGGGGCGCTGGTCGCGGCATTCCGCCGGCCGGACCGGTTCCGCAGCTGCTCGGCCTTTGCGCCGATCTCCGCGCCGATGGATTGTCCGTGGGGTATCAAGGCGTTCGGCGGCTATCTTGGCGCGGACAGGCAGATGTGGGCGGCGTACGACGCGAGCCGATTGATGGCGCAAAAGGCGCTTCCGACGCCGATCCTTGTGGATCAAGGGCTCGCCGACAAATTTCTTGTCGAGCAGCTGATGCCGGAAAAGCTCGAAGCGGCCGCAAACGCAAGCGGGCAGGCTTTGCGCGTGCGGCGGCACGCAGGCTACGATCACGGCTACTTCTTCATCCAGAGTTTCGTGGCGGACCATCTGGTCCATCATGCGGCCCTTCTCGCGACGCGCTGAACGCGAGGCGCGCACGGAACCGGTCGCCGGCGCAGACGGGGGAGGCGATCGATGGAGTTTCGCAAGCTCGGCAGGTCGGGCCTGAAGGTCAGCCCGTTGTGCCTTGGCACGATGATGTTTGGCGACCGGACCGACGAGAGGGTTTCGGGTGAGATCGTCGCGCATGCGAAGGATGCCGGCGTCAATTTCCTCGATACCGCTGACAGCTATGCAGCGGGCCGGTCGGAAGAGATCTGCGGGCGTCTGATCGCCGCCGACCGAGCCCACTGGGTCGTTGCGACGAAGGTCGCCAATCCGGGTGGGCCGGGACCGAACGACCGCGGCACGTCGCGGCGCTGGATGATCCGGGCCTGCGAGGCGAGCCTGAAGCGGCTCGGGACGGACTGGATCGATGTCTACTACCTCCATCGGGACGACGAGGATACCCCGATGGAAGAGACGATCGGCGTGCTCGGCGACCTGATCCGAGCGGGCAAGATCCGCTACTACGGTCTCTCGAATTTCCGCGCATGGCGGCTGGCGACGTTCGCCGAAACGGCCCGCGCAATGGGCGTGCCGGGCCCCATCGTCTGCCAGCCCTGCTACAACCTTATGGATCGCACGCCCGAGCTGGAACTGTTGCCGGCCTGCGCGCACCACGGGCTCGGCGTCTATGTCTACAGCCCGCTCGCCCGCGGTGTTTTGACGGCCAAATACGCGCCCGGCGCCGTCCCGGGGGCCGATACGCGGGCCGGGCGGCGGGACCGTCGGATCATCGAGACTGAGTTTCGCCCGGAATCGCTCGCGGTCGCGCAGGACGTGGCGGCCTTGGCCGCCGCGCGCGACACGACGACGACCGCGCTGGCGGTCGGCTGGGTGCTGAACAACGCGTTGGTCACCGGCGTCATAGCCGGACCGCGGACGATGGAGCAGTGGCGCTCGTACGTCGATGCCTTGCAATTCCGCTTCACCGGAGAGGACGAAGCGGCGATGTCCGCCCTCGTGCCGACGGGGCACGCCTCGACGCCGGGCTATATCGATCCGCAGTATCCGGTGACCGGTCGTCGGCCGCTTACCGGATCCCGGCGCGCATGAAGCTCTGGATGAATTGACGCTGGAACAGCAGGAAGGCGACGAGGAGCGGACCGCAACTCATCAGCGTGGCGGCCGTGATCGTCGACCAGTCGACGCCCTGCTCGATCGCCGCGAACACGCGAAGGCCGACCGTGATCGGCCTCGTGCCGACCGAGTTCGTGACGATCAGCGGCCAGAGGAAGTTGTTCCAGTGGTAACTGACCGAGACGAGCGCAAAGGCGATATAGGTCGGGCGCGCCAGCGGCACATAGACGCGCCATAGCACGGTGAGGATACCCGCGCCTTCGACGCGCGCGGCCTCGTCGAGTTCCTTGGGCATGCCCTTGAAGGTCTGCCGCAGCAGGAAGATGCCGAAGGCCGACGCCATATAGGGCAGCGCCATCGCCAGGATCGTATCGACAAGTCCGAGCGAGGACATGGTCAGGTAATTCTC
>JAYRKO010000569.1:0-2264 GCA_041905745.1 Tagaea sp.
TGCGCGACATCACCGGAATCTGGCCCGCGATCAGCGCCAACTCGCGGTTCTCGCCGTCGCGGAAGGTGAAGCGGACCTTGCGCGGGCCCGTCTTCTCGACCTTCACGACGTCGGCGTAATAGGCGCGGTAGAAGGGCCGGCCCTTCGCCTTCAGCGTCTCGAAGGTCCAGATGACGTCCTCGGGCTCGATGGGGCTGCCGTCGTGGAACTTCGCCTGCGGGCGCAGCGCGAACTCGACCCACGAGCGGTCGGCCGGCGTCTCGACCGTCTCGCAGATGAGGCAGTACATCGTGAACGGCTCGTCGCCCGAGCCGACCATCAGAGTCTCGATCGTCAATCCGACGACGCCGGCAGCCACGCCGCGAATGATCCACGGATTGAAGCTGTCGAAGGTGCCCGACGCGCTCTGGCGCACGTCGCCGCCCTTGGGGGCGGCCGGGTCGACATAGTCGAAATTGCGGAAGTCGGCCGGATACTTGATGTCGCCATGCATCGCGATGGCGTGCTTCGGGCCCGTGCCCGGCGCCGGCGTCTGGGCATCGGCGGCGCCCGCGACGAGGGCGAGAAGGGCGGCGGCGAGGATCGGCGTACGGCGGGTCAAGCGGCTGGCTCCGTCGGGGCGTCGGTCATCCCCTATCATGGCGCGAAGCGGCCGGATTGAAAGCAGATTTCGGTGCGGGGGCTCAGCCGCCCAGCAGCCCCAGGGCGGCTTCGTGCGTCCGGCGGTCGCCGGCTGCGATGACCCGGCCGTCGCTGTTCACGTCCAGCGCCTTGCCGCGCCAGTCGGTCATGATCCCGCCCGCCCCCTCGACGACCGGCGCGACGGCCGCATAGTCGTAGACCTGCAGGCCCGCCTCGATGTCGAGATCGGCGAAGCCCGAGGAAACGAGCCCGTAGGCGTAGCAGTCGCCGCCGTACATCGGCAGCTTGACCTTCTCGCGCACGCGCTCGAAGGCCGGGAAGTGCTCCTTGAACATCAGCGGCGAGGAGCAGTAGAGCGTCGCGAGGCCCAGCTCGGCGCAGGGGCGCACGCGCACCTCGCGCACGCTGCCGTCCTTCAGGCGGTGCGTGGTCCGGCGTCCCTTGACGCCGACCCAGCGTTCGCCGACGGCCGAGCAGTCGATGACGCCCAGCTGCGGCACGCCGTCGACGGCCAGCGCCACCAGCGTGCCGAACATCGGGCGGCCGGAGATGAACGATTTCGTCCCGTCGATCGGGTCGAGGATCCACACGCGGCCCGAGCCGGCGCGTTCGCGCCCGAATTCCTCGCCGATGATGCCGTCGTCGGGCCGCTCGCGGGCGATCAGCTCGCGCATCACTTGCTCGGCCGTGCGGTCGGCGATGGTCACGGGCGAGTCGTCCGCCTTGTCGTCGACGGCGACGGCCGTGCGGAAATACTTGAGCGCGATCTCGCCCGCCGCGTCGGCCAGCCGGCCGGCGAAGGCGATGTCTTCCTCGCGGACCATCCTCAGCGCGTCGGGACGGGCTTGGGACCCGAATAGTCGTAGAAGCCGCGCTTGGTCTTGCGGCCGAGCCAGCCGGCCTCGACGTACTTCACCAGCAGCGGGCAGGGCCGGTACTTCGAGTCCGACAGGCCGTCGTAGAGCACGTGCATGACCGCAAGGCAGGTATCGAGGCCGATGAAGTCCGCCAGCTCCAGCGGGCCCATCGGGTGGTTCGTGCCGAGCTTCATCGCCGTGTCGATCGATTCGACCGATCCCACGCCTTCGTAAAGCGTGTAGACGGCTTCGTTGATCATCGGCAGCAGGATGCGGTTGACGATGAAGGCCGGGAAGTCCTCCGCCGTCGCCGACGTCTTGCCGAGCTTGGCGGTCAGTTCCTTGACCTGCTCGTAGGTCTCGTTCGACGTCGCGATGCCGCGGATCAGCTCGACCAGCTGCATGACCGGCACCGGGTTCATGAAGTGCATGCCCATGAACTGCGCGGGGCGGTCGGTGGACGCGCCCAGGCGCGTGATCGAGATGGACGAGGTATTGGACGCGATCAGCGCGCTCTTCTTCAGGTGCGGGCAGAGCTTCTTGAAGATCTCGCGCTTGACGGCCTCGTTCTCCGTCGCCGCCTCGATGACGAGGTCGGCGTTGGCGAAGGCGGCCATGTCGGTGCCCGTCGCGATCTTGGCCATCGCCGCGTCCTTCGCGGCCTGCGTCATGGCGCCCTTCTTGATCTGGCGGTCCATGTTCGCGCCGATCGTGGCGAGCGCCTTGGGCAGCGCGTCCGGGTTGGCGTCGACGAGGCTGACCTCG
>JAYRKO010000570.1:0-2260 GCA_041905745.1 Tagaea sp.
TGATGTGCCTTGCCGAGGCGCTGCTGCGCATCCCCGATCCCGCGACGATCGATGCGCTGATCGGCGACAAGCTCGGCACCGCCGACTGGGACCGCCATCTCGGCCAGGCGGATTCCGTCCTGATAAATGCGTCGGCTTGGGGGCTGGCGCTGACCGGGCGGTTTGTCAAATGGTCGGGCAAGGAAACGGGTGGTGCAGGCGAACTCGTCCGCCGCACGCTCGGCCGCCTCGGCGCACCGGTCCTGCGTCGCGCGATCGAGGCCGCGATGCGCATCATGGGCCAGCAGTTCGTCATGGGGCAGACGATCGGCGAGGCTTTGACACGCGCCGGCGGCGCGCCGCGCGGCTACCGGCACTCCTTCGACATGCTCGGCGAGGCAGCCCGTACACGGGAAGACGCCGACAGATATTACGAGAGCTACGCTGCCGCCATCCGCGCCATCGCCGCGGCATGCCGAGGGACCGATCCGCGCACGAACCCCGGCATTTCGGTTAAGCTCTCCGCGCTGCATCCGCGATACGAGCCGACCAAGCGCACGCGTATCGCGGCGGAACTCACGCCGCGGGTTGCCGAATTGGCCGCGCAAGCGGCACAGGCCGGCATCAACTTCACCGTCGATGCCGAAGAAGCCGATCGGCTCGTAATCTCGCTCGAGATTTTCGAGGCGCTCGCGCGCGACAAGCGGCTTTCCGGTTGGGACGGCCTCGGACTTGCCGTACAGGCCTACCAGAAGCGTGCACACGGGGTCGCCGGGTGGGTGTGCGATCTCGCGCGCACGACCGGGCGGCATTTCATGGTGCGCCTCGTCAAAGGGGCCTACTGGGACAGCGAGATCAAATGGGCCCAGGAAAAGGGCCTCGCCGACTATCCGGTCTTCGTCCGAAAGGCTGCGACGGATCTCTCCTACCGTGCCTGCGCCGCGCGCCTGCTTGCCGAGCCCGGCCATATCTTCGGTCAATTCGCGACCCACAATCCGCGTACGGCGCTCGAGATCCTTTCGCTCGCCGGCGACCGGACGGACTTCGAGTTCCAGAAGCTGCACGGAATGGGCGATGGTCTTTACGACCTTCTTGCCGAACGTCTGGGCGAGCGCTTCGCCACGCGCGTCTATGCGCCGGTCGGCGCGCATCGCGATCTGCTGCCCTATCTCGTCCGGCGCCTGCTCGAGAACGGCGCGAACACGTCCTTCATCCATCAGGTCAACGATCGCGACATTCCGCTTGCCCGAATCGTCGCCGATCCTGCCGCAGCACTCGGCTCGGCCACGGCGGTCGTGCGCGCACCCGGCGCCATGTTCGACGACCGCGTGAATGCGCGTGGAATCGATCTTGCCGACGACGAAATCCGCGCGCGCATCGTCGCCCGAATCGCCTCCGACCGAAGCGCGGCGACATCCGGAAACGTCTTCGAGCCGATGAACCGGCGGCAGTCTGTCGGCACCCTCGACGACGTGGCCGCAGGAGATGTCGGCTCCGCCGTCGACGCCGCCGCACAGGCGTTTGCGCAATGGCGCAACACGCCGGTCGAGCAGCGTGCCGCGACGCTTGATCGGGCAGCGGGGCTTCTCGAAGCCAACGATCTGGAGCTGATGTCGCTTGTCGTGCGCGAGGGCGGCCGCACGATCCCCGACGCGCTGTCCGAGCTTCGCGAAGCGGTCGATTTCCTGCGCTATTACGCGCAACGTGCGCGTGTCGACGCAGCGCCCGTCGCCCTCCCCGGCCCCACCGGCGAGCGCAACGTGCTCCGCCTCGAAGGACGCGGCGTGTTCGCATGCGTGAGCCCGTGGAACTTTCCGCTGGCGATCTTCGTGGGACAGATCGCGGCGGCGCTGGCCGCCGGAAACTCGGTCGTGGCCAAGCCTGCGCCGCAGACCCCTCTGACGGCCGCACGGGCCGTCGCGTTGCTGCATTCGGCAGGCGTGCCGCGCGATGCGCTGCGCCTCGTATCCGGCGGTCCGGAAATCGGGCGCACGCTCGTTGCCGATCCGCAGATTGCCGGCGTCGCATTCACCGGTTCGACGGCCACCGCCAAGGCGATCCAGCGCGCGCTGGCGGCGAAGGACGGACCCATCGTGCCGTTCATTGCCGAGACCGGCGGCGTCAACGCGATGATCGCCGACAGTTCCGCGCTCGCCGAACAGCTCGTCAACGACGCGATCGTTTCGGCGTTCCAGAGCGCCGGGCAGCGATGCTCGGCCCTTCGCGTCCTGTTCGTCCAGGACGAAGCGGCCGACCGGACCATCGAGATGCTGCGCGGCGC
>JAYRKO010000022.1:0-7744 GCA_041905745.1 Tagaea sp.
TCTTCTTCAAGATCATGCTCAAGAAGGCCGGCGTCGATCCGGAGGGCAACGAATACTTCGTGTCCGGCACCGGTCCGGGCATGGTCGGCGTGCTCGACTCCGGCGGAGCGGAAGTCGTGGCCGGCTACGTGCCGTATGTTTCCGACATGGTGCTCAAGAAGATCGGCCGCGTGCTGTTCACGGGCTCGGACGCCATCGGCCGGTCCGCACCCGGCGACGGCTTCATCGCGCGATCGGCCTTCATACGGGACAATCCGCAGGCGACGGCGGACCTGCTCGCCGCCCAGACGGCCGCGACGGATTTCATCAGGGCGAATCCGGCGCCGGCGATCAAGATGATGGCGGATTTCGCGCAGGTCGACGAAGCCGCTGTCCGCCATTCCTTCGACAACGGTCTGATCGGCGTCGCACACTCGCTCGTGCCGGATGTCGAGGGCATCGTGGAAACCGTCAAGATCGCCCAGGAACTCGGGTTCGCGCCGGACGGCGTGGATCTTCCCTCGTTCGCGCGAACCTTCAATAATGTCGCGCTTGCGGGCAGCCTGCGGAAATCCTGACGGAGCGCCAGCGGCAGACAGAGGAAATGATGGGCGCCGACTCGCGACGAAGCATCCCGCAGAAGCCTTGGGCAAAGCCCCTGATGTTCGGCTTCGCGGGTGCGACCGGCGCCCTGCTCTTCTGGACCGCGATGTCGCGGTTTCTCCGTGGCGGCGGAGGCGTCATCGATCGCCTGCCCGACCCCGCCACGGTCGCAGGCAAGCTTGTCGAATACGCTTACGGCACGCTCTGGAACGACCTTGCCGCGAGCCTGCAGGTCTTCCTCGTCGGCTGGGGGCTCGGCTGCGTCGGCGCCGCGTTCGCCGGCATCCTGATCGGCCGCTCGCGGCTGGTCGCGGGGCTTTTCTGGCCGATCATCGAAGCCGCGCGTCCGGTTTCGAGCATCGTCTGGGTTCCGCTGACGGTCGTGTGGTTCGGCTTCAGTTTCTTCGCAAAGATCTTTCTTGTCGGACTCGCGGTCTTCTTCGTCGTGATTGTCTACGCGATTGACGGCTCCAGGCGGGTGTCCGGCGATCTCGAACGCACCGCCACGATGCTCGGGATGTCGCCCTTGCAGAAATTCCGCTCGCTGGTCTTGCCGTCGACGATCACCGAAGTCCTCGTCGGCGCGCGCGTGGCCCTCATGTCCGGCTGGGGCACGGTCATCGTCGCGGAACTGGTGGCCGCGGATTTCGGGCTGGGCGCGCGGTTGATCGCAAAACAGCAAAGCTATGACGTCGGCGCCGTGATGGCGTCGATGGCGTGCTTCGCGTTCGCGGGCTTCGTCATGAATGCCGCATTCGTCCGCTTCGAATGCCTCCTTCTTCCCTGGCGTACCTTGGGGACGTCCCGGTGACGGCGCGCTCGATCGCCGCCCGCTATGCCTTGGCTCTGGCCGGCATTGCGATGATTGCCGCCGCCTGGCAGGGTACGATCTGGCACTACGAGCTCGAGCGGATCGTCCTGCCGTCGCCGGTCGAAGTCGGCACGACGCTCGCCAAGCTTTTCGTCAGCGCCGCCTTCTGGCGCGACGTTGCGGTCAGTCTGAGGGAGTTCGCGCTCGGCTATGTGGCCGGCGGCGTGCTCGGCGTCTCGGTCGGCCTTCTTCTCGGTGAACGTGCGTCGGTCCGGATGAGCCTTGGCCCCGTGATCGAAGCGCTGCGCTTCATCGTTCCGTTCGCCTGGATTCCGCTAACGGTCCTGTGGTTCGGCACGAGCCTGATCGGAAAGGTCGTTCTTGTCGCCTACGCTGTTTTCTTCGTGATGGCAGTGACGACGGCCCGCGCCCTCGAGATCGTAGACCCCACTCTGACCCGCGTCGGCACGATGCTCGGAATGAAGCCGTCGATGATCGCCATCCGGGTCCATCTGCGGGCCGCCGCGCCGGGGATCGCCAGCGGGGCGAAGGCTGCCGCCGCCGTCGGATGGATTGCCGTCGTCGCAGCGGAATATATCGGCGCCAGTGCCGGGCTCGGCGTGATGGTGACCAACGCCTCCATGTCGCTGGCAACCGCCACGGTCATCGGCGGAATGATCGTGATCGGCGCGATCGGCGCGGCCGTCAGCGGGCTCGTCGGCTGGATTTCCCGCCGCTGGCTCGACTACTGAACAATTTCGTAAGGGCGATTTCATGCCGGAACACCCACTTTCCTCCTCGTCGATGACGATCCCTGCCGGCCACCCGGATAGCGGCCTCGCTTTCGAAGGGATTTCCCATACCTACGTCGCCGCCAACGGCCGCACGGACGTGTTGCGCCACGTCACTTTTTCGGTGCCGGAAGGAGAAGTCGCCTGCGTCGTCGGACCGTCCGGCTGCGGCAAGAGCACCCTTCTCAATCTCGCTGCGGGATTCGTCCCGCCGACGGCCGGCGTCACGCGCTGGCGCGGTCGACCGGTCGGCGCCGGGGTCAATCCGGATCTCGGCATGGCGTTCCAGCAGCCCGGTCTTTTCCCCTGGATGACGGTTCATCAGAACGTCGCGGTGGGGTTGACCACGCGCGGCGCCTCCAGTGGCGAGGCGCGCGCCCGGGCCGACGAAATGATCGATCGCGTCGGCCTCTCGGGATTCGGCAACTCCTACCCCAGCCAGCTGTCCGGTGGCATGGCGCAGCGCGTCGGCATCGCGCGTGCGCTGGCTCTACGCCCGAAGCTTCTGCTGATGGACGAGCCGTTCGCAAGCGTCGACGCCTTCACGCGGCTGAAACTGCAGTCGGAGCTGAAGACGTTGCTCAAGATCGACCGGCCGACCGTTCTCTTCGTGACACACGACGTTTCTGAAGCCATTCTGCTCGGCGACAAGATCATCGTCATGAGCCGCCGACCGGCTGGTGTTGTCGCGACGATCCCCATCGAGCGCGACGACCGCAACCGGGCCGGTCCCGGGTACACGCGAAAGATGACGACGGCGCTTCACCATCTCGGCATCGAGACCAATCTGAGCTCGGACTGACTGCCGCAGGGAAATGGACGCCGATCAGGGAGCTGTTCGGGAGGCAGCAGGGATATGGCGAACGAGTTGAACGGCAAGGTCGCGGCGGTGACCGGAGCGGCGTCCGGGATCGGACTGGCCTGCGCGAAGACATTCATCGAAGCCGCCGCCAAGGTCGTGCTGATCGACCGCCATCGACAGGCGCTCGACAAGGTATGCGCGGAACTGGGGCCCCAGGCGACGGCCGTGGTGGTCGACCTCACCGACCCGCGCAGCGTCGACACGATGATGCCTGCGATCCTCGGCATTGCCGGCCAGCTCGACATCTTCCATGCCAATGCCGGCAGTTACGTAGGCGGCGCGGTCGTCGACGGCGATCCCGATGCGTGGGACCGGATGCTGAACCTCAACATCAATGCGGCATTCCGTTCGGTTCGGGCAGTCCTGCCCCATATGGTCGAACGCAAGCGCGGCGACATCGTCTTCACGAGTTCCATCGCCGGCCTGGTCCCCGTTGTCTGGGAGCCGATCTACACTGCCTCGAAGCACGCCGTGCAGGCCTTCGTGCACACGTTGCGCCGGCAGGTCGCGAAGGAGGGCGTCCGGGTGGGTGCGGTGGCGCCGGGCCCGGTCGTGACGGCCCTACTCAAGGATTGGCCGAAAGCGAAGATGGACGAAGCGCTCGCCGCCGGCAGCCTGATGCAGCCGAGTGAAGTGGCAGCAGCCGTGCTCTTCATGGTCACGCGCCCCAGCAACGTCACGGTCCGGGATCTCGTCATCCTTCCCAACGGTACCGATCTCTAGAGGTATCGGCAGATGGAATATGTCATCGGCGTCGATATCGGAACCCAAAGCACGAAAGCGCTGCTGTGCGACCGGCGCGGCGACATCGTGGCGCAGGCCTCTGTCGCCTACCAGCCCGACACGCCGCGCCCGCTATGGGCCGAGCAGGATCCGGCCGTCTGGCTCGATGCCGTTCTTCGCGCGGTCGCGGATGCGGTCGCCCGGGCTGCGGCGGCCGAGCACGGCTTTGCGGCAGACCAGATCAAGGCAGTTTGCATCTCCGGCCTCTATGGCGGATCGGGCATCCCGGTCGATGCCGAAATGCGCCCCCTGCACCCCTGCCTGATATGGATGGATCGGCGCGCGGAGACCGAGGTGAAGTGGGTGGCCACGAATGTCGACGCCGCGCGCCTGCGCGAGACGACCGGCAACCATGCCGACAGCTATTACGGATTCACGAAGATCCTGTGGATCCGGAACAACCGCCCCGATGTCTGGGCCCGCACCCGCCACTTCCTGCCGCCCAACGCGTGGGTGATCCACGCCCTGACAGGCGAGATCGCTGTCGATCATTCCTCGGCAGGCAACATCGGCGGGGTCTACGACCTCAAGGCGCGCGGCTGGTCGGATGCGATGCTGTCGACGCTTGGCATTCCGCGCACGATGATGCCGGACCGCCTCGTCGAATCAAGCGACGTGGTCGGCGGACTCAAGCCCGACATGGCCAGACGTCTCGGTATTCCAGCCGGTACCCCGGTCGTGGCCGGCGGTGTCGATGCGGCGGTCGCCACCTTCGCAGCGGGTGCCACGCGCAAAGGCCAGCACGTCGCGATGATCGGGACCAGCATGTGCTGGGGATTCATCACGCCAGATGTCGACGTGCGCGGCGGCCTGATCAGCATGCCGCACGTCTTCAACGGCTCGCGCGATGCTTATGTCTTCGGCGGTGCCGCCACGGCGGGCGCTTCGGTCACATGGTTCGCCGAGCAGTTCGGCCCCGTACGCGCCGGCGCGGATGCCTACGCCGAACTCGAAGCAGCCGCGCTCGAGGTGCCGGCAGGCGCGCAAGGGCTCGTCTTCCTGCCCTACCTGATGGGCGAGCGCAGCCCGGTATGGGACGGGCAGGCCAGCGGCGCGTTCGTCGGGCTCACGCTTGCGCACAAACGCGCGCACGCCTATCGCGCCGTGCTTGAAGGCGTGGCCTTCGCCCTTCGCCACAACATGGAAGCCATCCAGGACGCACCGCTCGATTGCGAGTTGATCGTGGTCGGTGGCGCCGCCAAATCCGACCTCTGGCTCCAGATAATCGCCGACGTGACGGGCCGCCCCATCCTGACGATCGAGGAAGAAGTCGAGGCCGCAATGGGCGCCGCCCTGCTAGCCGCACTCGGCGTTGGCCTCGCAAGCCCGGCAGATGCCGCTGCCGGCTGGGTCAAGCTGCGCGAGCACGCACGACCAGACGTAGCTGCAAAGCGGACCTATGACAGCGCGTTCAAAATCTACAAGAATCTCTATCCTGCGCTGCGGCAGAGCATGCATGATCTGCACGCTCTCGCAGTATCCGCGCGGTGACCTAAGACCAAGCTGGTCGGTAGTCCTTTGGTCACTGGAACAACAAAGCCCGCCGACCGGAGTTCCGATCGGCGGGCTTCTTTGATGGTCGGAGCGACAGGATTCGAACCTATGACCCCCAGTCCCACAGCTTTCCTGAAACTCAATGATTTCAACGGCAGTTTCCACATTTAGCGGCAAATAAGGGAATTTAGTGGAAGCCAATGGGATTCGCCGCAAGAGGGGCCCCGATCCTCTCGATGGACTCGCTACATATATATCTTTAGTTGTATTTATTCCTTCAACGGCTTATGATCCGCGCATGGATCGAGACCATCCGGCCCGGCGCTGTTTGACATGTGAATACGGGCCGCAAGACTTGCTTGACGGATTCTAATTCTGTCAACGTCAACGCGGAACTTCGCGCCAATCAAGGAGTGGACTGTTGACGGTCAACTGCCGTCAACGGCCGCAAGAATGACGAGACGGATTTTAATTCCGTCTCCAGCTTCGGCGCTCAGATCAGGTCGATGTCGTAGGCGCGCAGCATCGGTGCGGGCGCCAGTTCGCGCGGCAGCTCGACAAGCCCGGCAAGATCGGTGAAGGCCGGTATGACCTGCCGTGCGCCGACCGCGCGGGCGAGCCTTACATTGTCGCTGCGGCGCGGGTGCGTGTTCCAGCGCTGCCAGCGTGCGCGGCCTTCGGCAATCGCGCCGTGCGCCGGCGTTTTCTTCGGCACATGGCCGGTGAAGATGAAAGGCGTGCTCCCCAGCCACCTTGCGAAAAGCTCGGCGGCGAGACCGCCCTCGGCATTCGAATCACCGCAGATCGTGATGCCCTTGGGATCCGGTTTTTCGGGCAGGTCGCTTCGCAGCAGAGCGGCGATCGCCGCCTGCGCCTGCGGGGAGGCGGCATCGTCGCCGCCCGACGCGATGGTCTCGGCCTGGCGGCGCACTTCCGGGCACAGATGCGGCTTCACATGGCCGAGCTCGACCAGCCGCAGCGCCATCTCGGGCCCGCGCCCGCCGATCGGGATCGGCAGCACGGCGCCGTCGCCGAGCATCCTGCCGAGGGCGGCAACCTGATCGTCGAGCGCATCGTCGCGATCGCCGTAGGAAGCGTCGAGCACGACGGTCGCCGACTGCGGCGGCATGTCGAAGGGATAGACCTTCGATTCCGCGCTCCAGTCGCCGGTGTAGAGGAAGCCGCCGCCAACCGCGAAATGCAGCCAGACGCCGCCCGGCGCATGGCCGCAGCGCCCAGTGGTGACGCGCGCGCCAAAGATCTCGGCGTTCCCGCACAGCGGTAGCAGGCGCCGCCGCTCCTCCGGCACGGGGCAGTTCTTGATGTTGGCCCACGTCCCTTTCGTGGCATAGACCGGCGGATTGCCGAGATCGGGGGCGAGATCGAGTGCGGCCGCATGATCCTCATGCGCGTGCGAGATGAAAATCGCGTCGACCTTGCCGACCGGCTCGATGTTCGGGCGCACGCCAGGCTCGGGCCCCTCGCCCACGTCGAGCAGGATGCGCGCCTCGCCGGCCTCGACGAGGAAACAGGCCGGCAGCTTGCCGCCGAGGCCACTGACGATCGTCAAACGCGACATTCGGAACCCTCGTTCATGTTCGGGAAAACGGCATGTCTCACGGCTCCCACGGCAGCACCCCGCGCGGAAGGCGGCGGCGCAGCATCGAGGCGGCGAGCATCAGCAGGAAGACGGCGACGACGATCAGGACGCCCACGGCCGAGGCGAGGCTAGACGAAGCACTCTCCTCGAGGAAATAGACGATCGACCCGATGGTGCGGGCCCCCGACGAGACCAGCAGGATCGAGACCTGGATCTCGGCAAGCACGGTGAGGAACACGAGGATCGCGCCGGCCGCCGCGCACGGGGCCACCATCGGCAATAGTATATCCTTGAGGGTGCGCACGAAGCCGGCACCCGCCACGCGCGCCGCCTCGTCGAGCGCGCGGTCGATCTGCAGGAAGCCGCTGACCGTCGGGCGCAGCGCCAGCAGCAGGCGGTTGGCGAGGTATGCGGCGAGAATGATCCAGATCGTTCCATAAAGACTGACACCTATCACCGGCAGCGGCTTCAGGAAGAACAGGATCGCCGCGATGGCGATGACCGCACCCGGTAGCGCGTAGGAAAGCTCCGCCGCGAGACTCAGCAGGCGCACCGCGAGGCTCCTGCGCCAGGTCAGGAAATAGCCGAGCGGGATCGCCACGACCATCAGGACCGTCGCCGTCATCGTCGCCAGCGACAGGCTGGTCAGGAACGCGCGCCGGATCGCGGCGTGGTTGAACAGCGCGTTGTCGAAATGGCGCAACGTCAGCGTCTCCCACGACAGCGGCAGCCCGTAGGCGCGCACCAGCGCCGCCGTCAGCAGCGCGCTCAGCGGGATGAACAGCATGGCCGTGATGCCGGCCCAGCAGGCGATTGCGGCG
>JAYRKO010000022.1:7754-12254 GCA_041905745.1 Tagaea sp.
GAGCCGGAATTCGCCGAACTGCGCGCCCATGCCCGTGATGCGCAGGTCGCGCCGCTTGATCAGCCAGCCCTGCAGGCCGAGCCCGCAGATCGCGATGACGGCGAGCCCCAGCGAGATCGCGGCCGCGTCCGCCAGTACGCTCGGGCCGTAGTCGGACAGGCGCTGGAAGATCAGCGTGATCAGCGTGGGGATGCGCGCGGGAATCCCGAGCATCGCCTGGATGCCGAAATTGCCGGCGGCCGAGACGAACGCGATCGCGCCGCCCGAGATGAGGCCCGCGCTGGCAAGCGGCAGGATGACGGTGCGCATCGCCGTCAGCGGCCCCGCCCCGTTCGAGCGCGCCGCATCGACGAGGTCGGCGGGAATGGCGCGCATGCTGGCGCGCGTCGCGAGGAAGACCAGTGGCGCGTTGTGCAGTCCCAGCAGCAGGATGATGCCCCACATCGAGAACAACGGATGCGGCGAGCCCGGCGGCGGGGCGAGGCCGAACATTCCGAGCAGCGTGCTCGACGGTCCCAGCGCCTGCAGCCACGCGAGCGCGCTGACCTGCGGCGGGATCATCAGCGGCAGGATGAAGCAGAAGACGATCGCTGCCTTGCCCGGCACGTCGGTGACCGCGACGATGCTGGCCATCGCCGCGCCGAGCAGGACCGCGACGAGCGCGGCACCCGCCGCGATCTGGAGCGTGTTCACCGTCGCGCGCCAGACGACGCCCTCCCCGTAGAGACGGGCAAGGCGCGCCGGATCGAATTGCCCGTCCGGCATCAGCGCTTCGGAGAGCAGGCGCCCCAGCGGCGCCAGCGACAGGCAAAGGACGAAGCCGAACAGCGCGGCCAGCACCCAGGCTTCCGCGACCGTCCAGCGCTTCGCGCCGAAACGGTCGAGGAGCCGGGGGGCCGGTTCGATGGCCGTGTCGTTCGCCAATTCGCTCAACCGCCGAAGATCGAGCTGTACGTCTTCTTCACTTCCGTATCGCCGGTCACGGCCTTACGGGCATCGAGCGGAAGCAGCTTGATCTCCGAAAGCTTCGGAAAGCCGGCGGGCGGCGCGACGTCGGGGTGGATCGCGAGGTTGCCCTGCTTGGCGACGAGTTCCTGGCCTTCCTTCGAGACGAGGAAGTCGATGAAGGCCTTCGCCGCCGGCACGTTGCGCGCGGTCGACATGATGGCGACCGGTTCGGTGATGAACGACACGCCTTCGCTGGGATAGGCGAGATCGACGGGCGAACCTTCCGACTTCGCGCGAAACACGTCGCCGTCGGCGATGATGCCGTAGAGCGCGCGCCCGCCCGAGACGGCGTTGAGCGCCGGTCCGTTGCCGCCCTGCGGCACGACGCCGTTCTTCGACAGTGCGCGGTAATAGTCCCAGCCGAGGCCGGGCGCCTCGAGGAAGGCGTGCAGCACGGCTAGTGCGGCACCCGAGAACAGCGGGCTCGGCACTGCGACCTGCCCCTTCACTTCGGGCTTGGTCAGATCCCACCAGCTCGTCGGCTTCTTCGCCGCGCGCGTGTTGTAGGCGATGCCGGTCGCGACGACCTTGGTGCCGAAATAGAAGCGGTCGGGATCGTGGAAGACCTTGTCGTAGACCGCGACGTTCGCCTCGGGATAGGCGAGCAGACGCTTCTCGATCTTGAGCTGGCCGAGATTGATCTCGTCCGCGACGAAGAGGATGTCGGGCTTGACGTCGCCGGCCGTGATCTCGGCGCGCAGCACGTTCATCAGCGGGCCGGTCCCGTTGCGGGTCCACTCGACCTCGACGCGCGGGTTCTTCGCCTTGAACGCGTCGACCGTCTGCTGCGCGACGTCGGGCTGCTGGGACGTGTAGACGACCAGCTTTCCGCCGGGCTGCTGCGCCGCCGCGACCGCCGTCCAGGTGACGAGGCAGACAAGTGTGCTCAGGATCCTTCGCATCGCTTTCTCCATCGGTTTGTGGTTCGTTTTCTTCTTCATTATTTCGCTGCGGCCGGGATCACCCAGCCATCGGTCAGGTTCACGCTCACGGCCACACCCGGCTGCACGTCGGTGGGATTGGTCACTTCGATCTGGAGCGCTTCGTCCGGTGCGGCGTCGAGGACGACCTCGGCGCGCAGGTAGCCGCCGCGATAGACGAGCCGGCACACGCGTCCCGGGATGCCGGGCGTTCCGGCGGCGCCCAGCGCAAGCTCGCGCGGATGCACGCCGATCGCCGCCTTTTCCGCCGCTGGCTGTCCGGCCCGGCAGCGCAGCAGGAAGTCGTGGCCGAAGATGCGCGTGCGGCAGCTCCCGCCTGCCTCGGGCGAACGCACTTCGCCCGACAGGACCATGCCCTGCCCGATGAAGCCCGCGACCATCTCGCTCGCTGGCTCCCGGTAGAGCTCGAGGGGGGTGGCGACCTGCACGACGCGCCCGCGATCCATCACGGCGATGCGGTCGGCGAGCGCCATCGCCTCGGACTGGTCGTGCGTGATGTAGAACATCGTCGTGCCGGTGCGCCGGTGGAAGTCGGTGAACTCGTCCTCCATCGAGGCGCGCAGGTGCACGTCGAGATTGGCGAGCGGCTCGTCAAGCAGGATCAGCGAGGGGGCCGACACCAAGCAGCGCGCGAGTGCCACGCGCTGGCGCTCGCCGCCCGAAAGCATCGACGGCCGGCGCTCGCCGAAGCGCGCCAGGCCTACCATCGACAGGGCGTCGTCGACGCGCTTGTGCCGCTCCGAGGCGCCGACGCCCGCGACCTTCAGGCTGTAGCCGACATTCTCGGCGACCGTCATGTGCGGCCACAGCGCGTAGGACTGGAAGACGATGCCGATGCGCCGCTTCTCGGGCGGCAGGTGTGCCGCCGGCGAGGACATCGTCCGTTCACCGATCGAGATCCGCCCGTCGCTCACCTCCTCGAAACCGGCGATGAGGCGCAGCAGCGTGGTCTTGCCGCAGCCCGACGGGCCGAGCACGGCGAGGAACTCGCCGTCGCGCACGTCGAGCGACACGTCGTTGACGGCGCGGAACGCACCGAAACTCTTCGAGACCCGGTCGATCTTCAGATGGGCCATGTCGCCTTCACCCCGCCTCGGCGCTGATCTGCTTGATCCAGCCCGCCGAGCGGACGGCTGCGTCGAGCAGCCGCGCATTCGGCGTCTCGAACCACTCGTCGGGGTGAAGTTCGCGCCGCTCGCGGATATGCGCGATCGTCGCGTCCATCGTCGGGAAGCGGCCGGGAAGTTCGAGATGGAGATAGAGCGCGGCGAGCGCCACCGACCGGCTCCGCCCGCCGCGGCAATGGACGAGGACGTTGCCCCGCTCGCGCCGCGGATAGCTCGGCTTCTCCGGGAACTCCTGCCGCAACGCGCCGCTCATGAGGTAATAGCCCGCCATCAGCATCGTCGCCGGATTGCCCGGCCCGTCGATCAGCCCGAGCTTGTAAGTCCGCACCGGCCCCGTGCCCGCGGCCAGCAGCGTGTCGGACCCCGGATGCGCCGGCTCGCCGACATAGTTGATGTCGAGATTGACCGCACAATTGATGACGGTCGCGATTCCGTGCCGGCGCAACATCGTCAGGTCGCGCGCCGCATCGGTATCGCCGATGAAGAGCTTGGCGCCGTGCGGCGGAAGGTCCTCGGCGATCAGGCTGATTGTCGGCCGGGCATGAACGGGCGCCTCGATGGCCATGGAAAGCGTCTTCTCCCCTTATTGGCGGTGGGCTTGCTGCCCACTCCGGACTCGGATACCGCGACCGTCGCCTTTCGATCCTTTTTGCACACGAGTGCAAAATAGGCAAGACCCGACTATTTCCGGGTGGTCGTCCGCTCGACCAGCTCGACGGGCAGCACTTCATGAACTGCACCGGTATCGGCCTGATCGCGCAGGATTGCCCGCATGATTGCAGCAATAAGTGTGTCGACCGGCTGCCGGAGGGTGGTCATCCGGTAGCTGCCCCAGGATGCCTGGGGAATGTCGTCGAACCCGACGACGCTGAGATCCTCTGGCACGCGGCGCCCCATCTCCGTCCGCGCCGCGTCGAGATAGCCCAACGCGAGGAAATCGGTAACGCAGAAGGCGCCGTCGATACCGGCATCCGCCAGCGTCTCGCGCGCGGCTCGCGCGCCGGTCTCGTAGGTCGTGGTCCCCTTCTCCCAGATCACCGGCGCAAGGCCGTCTTCGGCAAAGCGCGCCGCGGCCGCCTGTGTCCGGCGCGTGAGACTGAGCGTGCCGGCCGAGCTGCTGACGATGGCCGGCCGCCGGCAACCGTCGTCGATCAGCCGCTGCGCCGCAAGCCGCGCGCCCGCGATGTCGTCGGTCAGGATCGTGTCGGTCGTGGCCCCGTCGATCAGCTTGTTGACGAGGATGACCCGGACGCCGTTGGCGAGGCATTCCTGCACGATGGCGCTCGGTGGCGCACCCGACATCACGACGATAGCGCGCACGCGGAACTCGAGGATCCGGTCGATGAGCTCGGAAATCCCGTGGTCCTCGGCGGCCGCGGCATTGAGCAGCAGGCACTGCATGCCCTCCTGCAGCAGCGCGCGGC
>JAYRKO010000571.1:0-2252 GCA_041905745.1 Tagaea sp.
TCGGCGACGAGCTGGGCCAGACGCGGCGAGATCGCGAAGCCGTCGGTCGCCAGCCGCATCGCCGGCTCGAACAGGCGCGCCCACGGCAGCCGGCCATGGTCGTCGTGCGCCAGCGCCAGCATCGCCACGAGCCCCGGCACGCCCACCGCGTGCCCGCCCATCGCTGCTTTCGCGAAGGGCATCGGCTTGCCGTCGGCGTCGATGAACATGTCGGGGCGCGCATCGGAGGGCGCGGTCTCGCGCCCGTCGTAGGTTTCGATCTTCTTGGCTTCGGCGTTGTAGTGGACGAGGAACGCGCCGCCGCCGATGCCCGAGCTTTGCGGTTCGACGAGCGTCAGCACCATCTGCATGGCGATCGCCGCGTCGAGCGCGCTGCCGCCCTGGCGCAGGATCTGGCGGCCCGCGTCGGCCGCGATCGGGTTCGCGGCGACGACCATCTGGCGTTCGGCCGGGACGGCCGCGCGCGGTGCTGCGAGGCCGGTGGCACCCTCGGGCTGCGGGCGCGGGGTCTGCGCGCCGAGCGCGAGCGGAAAGACGAAGACGGCGAATGCCAGCACGCCGATCGCGCGGCGGAGCCGGACAGGGAGGCGCGGCGAGGGCGGTGTGCCGTTGGTCACGCGCAAGCGAGGTCCTGTCCGGGGCGCCGACCGGCCGGCGGAAGCGGGCGGGCGGGCATTGCGAAGCCCGGAAATCTAGGCGCTTCCGGCGTTTTCCGGCAAGAGACGAGTGGTCGGACCCGGCTATTTCCCCGCAGCCAGCCGCCGGTATACGCCCGACTGATCGTGGGACACGCCGAGCAGGTCGTCGAGCGCGCCCCGGCTTGCCGTCGCGGCGGCCTCGCCCGGCGGCAGGCGGATCGCGAAGGCCGGGCAATCGAGCTCGCGCGCCAGCTTCTCGATCGAGCCCAGCATCTCGCCGGCCGGCCCCTCGCTGTCGATGAGGCCGAGCGCCACGATGTTGTCCACGTCGAGCCGACGGCCGGCGGCGAGGTCGGGCCGCACGGCATAGCTGCACAGCGCCTGCAGGTAGCCGCGCGCGTCCTCAATGCCCAGGAGCCCGTGCTCGGCCTGCGCGGCGCGCTTGCGCCGGCGGCGCACGCCCGGCGGTTCGGCGCCCATCGCCTCGGCATAGCGCAGCCACGCCGCCAGCGTCAGGTGCCCGGCCGCCAGACGCGCGAGCGGGAAGGCGCGCAGCACGTCGGCACCGCTCAGCCGGCGCGCGATATAGCGACGCCGTTGAACAGCGGGCAGCTTTGCCGGCGGGAGCGGACGAACCGTCATGGTGCGCATGTTGCCGGGCCGCGGCCAGTGCCGCGTTGACCTGAATCAACCCCCGATGCGGCCTGCGACCCGTCCGCGCAGGGGGATAAATATATGAAATTTCTGGGGTATTATCCGGATTGCACCGAAATGGATGCGGCCAGTACTTGTTTCGGTCGGGCGGAGCAGCCAGAATGCCCGCAACCCCGGACGACCAAGAACGAGGCTGGTCCAACACGATGTCGAGTGCCCCCCGCGGACAGGAGGCTGCCAAGACCCAGGCGGTCGACCGGCTTCGTGCCTACGAGTCACCGTGCGACGACTGCGCGATCCGCGAGACGAGCGTGTGCGAAGTGCTCGACCCCGCACAGCTCGCGCGGCTGCGCACGATCACGACCGTCGTCCGCCTCGATCCGCACGCCACGCTGTTCCAGGAAGGCGAAACGGCCGAACACCTGTCAAATGTCGTGGAAGGCGCGGTAAAACTGTACAAGCTGCTGCCCGACGGGCGGCGCCAGATCACCGGCTTCCTGTTCCCGGGCGACTTCCTGGGCGTGGCGCTGAACAAGACCTACGCCTATTCGGCCGAGGCGATCACTAAGCTGCGCCTGTGCCGCTTCCCGCGCCAGCGCATGGAAAACCTGCTGAAGGAACTGCCCAATCTCGAGCACCGGCTGCTCGAGATGGCGGGCAACGAGCTGGTCGCCGCCCAGGACCAGATGCTGCTGCTCGGCCGCAAGACGGCGCGCGAGCGGCTGGCGAGCTTCCTGCTGATGCTGATGCGCCGCGCGGTCTCGCGCGGCCAGCCCGAGAACCCGCTGCCGCTGCCGATGAGCCGGGCCGACATCGCCGACTATCTGGGCCTGACGATCGAGACGGTGAGCCGCACCTTCACGCAGCTGCGCAAGGACGGCACCATCGCGCTGCCCGAGCAGACGCGCGTGGAGATCGTCGACCGCGAGAAGCTCGAAGAGCTCGCCGAAGGCGGCTGAG
>JAYRKO010000572.1:0-2251 GCA_041905745.1 Tagaea sp.
CCTCGATCGCGAGCTGCCAGCGCGCCTGCGGCAGGTCGGTGGCGAAGGTCGATTTGGGCGAAAGCGTGAAGAGGCGCGGCGGATCGCCCGCCCCGGGCAGCGCGCAGGCCGCCAGCCCCGATGCCGCGCCCGCGAGGACGGCGCGGCGCGCGATGCGCGCGACGGAGGTCGTCATTTCGTTTCGATCCCCTTCTGCTGGTCGCCGAACAGGAAGCGCGCCGGATCGCGCTCGAAGTTCGCCACGACGCGGTTGAGCGTCGTCATCAGCGCGCGCCCTTCGATCATGAACTGCTGCAGCTCGTAGAGACCCGAGCGCCCGAAATCCTGCATGCCCGGCCGCGTTTCGGCCGCGAGCTTCTCGATTTCCGTCGCGACGCGCCCGAAGCCGCCCGCGGCACGGCGCACTTCTTCGATCGCGGCCGCGGCCTGCGGCGTCATCGCGCCGGCTTCCTTCAGCGTGCGCTGGACGTCCGCGACGAGCGTGCGCGCGTCGATCGCCAGCCGGTCGACGTCGGCGAGCGTGCGGTCCAGTCCCTTGATCGAGACGCGGGCGTCGTCGACGGCGCCTTCGGCATTGGCCATCACGCGCGCGAGGCTTGCGGCAGCGTCGGCGGAATTGCCCACCAGACGTTCGATGCCGCGCACGTTCTCGTCGCTCAGCACGGCCGTCAGGCGGTCGGCGAGATCGGCCACACGCGCGACGACGAGGGGCGCGTTGTCCATGATCTTGTCGATGGGCGAGGGGACGGAAGGAATGACCGCGCGTCGTTTGCCCGGCCGCGGCAGGAGCGGATTGGCGCCTTGCGTGCCGCCGGAGAGCTGGATGAACGACAGCCCCGTGATTCCCTGCGGCTGGAGGCCGGCGACCGTATCGGTCTTCACGGGCGTTTCGGGCCGCAGCGACAGCGTGACCTGGATCAGCTCGACGTTCTGGTCGTCGATTGCGATGTCGGAAACGGTGCCGACCGGCACGCCGCGATAGCGCACGGTCGAGCCGATCGACAGGCCTGTCACAGCGCCGCGGAAATAGGTGTAGTAGTAGGTGCTTTCGTCGTTGAGCTGCGCGCGCGCGAACCACATGCCCGCCGAGAAGATGCCCGCGAGCAGCGCCAGCACGAAACAGCCGACCAGAAAATGATTGGCGCGCGTTTCCACTCGTCAGGCGTCCTTTCGTGTCGCGGCGGCGCGGCCCGCCTGCGCGGCGCGTCCGCGCGGCCCGGAGAAATACTCCTGGACCCAAGGATGGGGGTAGGCGCGGATTTCGTCCAGCGTTCCGACGACCATCTTCTTGTCGAGCAGGACCGCAATCCGGTCGGCGATGGCGCACAGCGTGTCGACGTCGTGGGTGATCATCACGACGCTGAGCGACAGCGCGCGCTGAAGGTCGCGGATGAGTTCGTCGAACTTGGCAGCGCCGATCGGGTCGAGGCCGGCGGTCGGCTCGTCGAGGAACAGCACGTCGGGATCGAGCGCGATCGCGCGCGCCAGGCCCGCGCGCTTGCGCATGCCGCCGGAAAGTTCGGCCGGGATCTTCGCGCCGGCTTCCTGCGGAAGCCCCACCATCGAGAGTTTGACGCGGATGAGCTGCGTCACCAGCCGGTGGTCGAGGTCGGTGTGCTCGGCGAAGGGAAGCCGGATGTTCTGCGCGACCGTGCGCGCGCTGAACAGCGCGCCGTCCTGGAACAGCACGCCCATGCGCCGAAGGACGGGCCGACGCGCCTCGTCGTCGAGGTCGGAAAGCTGCCGGCCCAGCACCTCGACGGTGCCGCCGTCGGGCGGCTTGAGGCCCAGGATCGTGCGCAGAAGCACCGATTTGCCCGAACCCGAGCCGCCGACGATGGCGAGGATCTCGCCGCGCCGCACGTCGAGATCGAGCCCGTCGTGGATCGTCTGGCTGCCGAAGCGCGTCACGAGGCCGCGCACGCGGATGACGGAGTCGCTCATATGCCGAGCCTCGAGAACAGGATCGAGAACCCGGCGTCGAAGACGATCACGAGGAAGATCGCTTTGACGACCGAGCGCGTCGTATGGATGCCCACGCTTTCCGCCGAGCCCGACACCTTCAGGCCCTCGTAGCAGGCGACCATGCCGATCAGCACCGCGAAGACCGGCGCCTTGATGAGGCCGACGAGGTAGGTCGACAGCGTGACCGCGCCGGCGAGCTGCTCGAGGAACTGGGCGAGCGACAGGTCGAGCCCGATGATCACCATCATCGCGCCGCCGGCCAATGCCATCACGTCGGCGTAGAAAA
>JAYRKO010000573.1:0-2247 GCA_041905745.1 Tagaea sp.
GCTTCGCCATCGTGCGCGCGGACGGCGAAAGCCCGCTCGAACTCTATATCGACGAGCGCAAGCTGCTGCCCGAGACGAAGGCGCATCTGGGCAACGGCGTGCGCGTGGCATCGCCCGAAGCGCTCGGCCCCGGCCTCGACGCGCTGGGCAAGGCCGGAATGCGCGTGCTGACCGACCGTTCGACCGCGGCCGCGTGGATCGACCAGCGGCTGGCGGGGGCGGGCGCCGTACTGGTGCGCGACGCGTGCCCCTGCGCGCTGCCCAAGGCCTGCAAGAACGCACAGGAGCTTGCCGGTGCCCGCGCCGCGCACGTGCGCGACGGCGCATCGCTCGTGCGCTTCCTTGCGTGGCTCGCGCGCGAGGCGCCGACCGGCAAGTGGGACGAGATCGCGGTCGCCGACAAGCTGATGGAATTCCGCCGCGCGGGCGGCGACCTGCGCGACACGAGCTTCGACACGATTTCGGGGGCCGGGCCCAACGGCGCCATCGTGCATTATCGCGCCACGCCCGAGACCGCGCGCCGGCTCGAAGCCGACATGCTGTTCCTGCTCGATTCCGGCGGCCAGTATCCCGACGGCACGACCGACGTCACCCGCACGATGGCGGTGGGCAAGCCCACCGACGAGCAGAAGGACCGCTTCACCCGCGTCCTCAAGGGCCACATCGCCATCGCGCGCGCGCGCTTCCCCAAGGGCACGTCGGGCTCGCAGCTCGATACGCTGGCGCGCCGCGCGCTGTGGGACGTGGGTCTCGATTACGACCACGGCACGGGCCACGGCGTGGGGTCGTACCTGTCGGTGCACGAAGGGCCGCACCGCATCTCGAAGATGCCCAACACCGTCGCGCTGCAGCCGGGCATGATCGTTTCCAACGAGCCCGGCTACTACAAGACCGGCGCCTACGGCATCCGCATCGAAAACCTCGTCGCCGTGCGCGAGGCCGACCCGATCCCGGGTGCGGAGCGCCCGATGTACGCGTTCGAGACGCTGACGCTTGCCCCCATCGACCGCACTCTCGTGGCGCCCGCGCTGCTCGACGCGGGCGAACGCGAATGGCTCGACACCTATCACGCGCGCGTGCTGGCCGAGATCGGCCCGCTCGTCGACGCGCAGACGCTGGGCTGGCTCGAAGCGGCGACGGCGAAGATCTGAGATGGACGGCCTCGCGCTCTTCCTCGCCGCAGCTCTCGTCGTGGCGCTGACGCCGGGGCCGGGCATCCTCTACGTCGCCGCGCGCACGATGGCTGGCGGAAAGGGCGAGGGCTTCGCCTCGACCCTGGGCACCGGGATCGGCGGGCTCGTGCATGTCGCGGCAGGGGCCGCGGGCGTATCCGCGCTGGTGCTGGCGAGCGCCGAGGCCTTCGCGATCCTGAAATTCGCGGGCGCGGTCTATCTCGTGTGGCTGGGCGTGAAGACGATGCGTGCTGCCGATTTCGCGGCGCCGGAAGTGGCGGCGACGGGCGTCGCCAAGGCGTTTCGCGAGGGCGTCGTCGTCGAGGCGCTCAATCCCAAGACGGCGGCCTTCTTCCTTGCCTTCCTGCCGCAGTTCGTCGATGTCGAGGCCGGTGGTGTTGCGCGCCAGTTCGCAGCACTGGGCGCCGTGTCGGTTTTCCTCAACACCGCCGTCGATTTCGCGGTGGTGTTCGCCGCCGACCGGGCGCGCGCGGCGCTCGTCGGCAGGGCGCACGCGATGCGTCGCGTACGGCAGGCGTCGGGTGCGGCGATCTGCGGGCTGGGCGTGCTGCTGGCATTCGCAAGGCGGCCCTAGCGATGGCGCAGAACGTCTACGACAATCCGGAATTCTTCGAGGGTTACCGCCAGCTGCCGCGGCAGGTGCGCGGGCTCGACGGCGCACCCGAATGGCCGGCCGTGCGCGCCATGCTGCCGCCCCTGACGGGCCTGCGCGCGGTCGATCTGGGTTGCGGCTTCGGCTGGGTTTCGCGCTGGATGCGCGAGAACGGCGCGGCGTCGGTCCTCGGCCTCGACCTGTCGGAGAACATGATCGCGCGCGCGAAGGAAACGACCGCCGATCCGGCGATCGAATACCGCATCGCCGATCTCGACGCGCTGGCGCTGCCGGCGGGTGCGTTCGACGTGGCGTTCAGTTCGCTCACGTTCCACTACGTCGCCGATTTCCCGCGGCTCGTGCGCGCGATCCACGCGTGCCTTTCGCCCGGCGGGCATCTTGTGTTCACGATCGAACATCCGATCTTCATGGCGGGTGCAAACCCGCAATGGCAGGCCGATG
>JAYRKO010000023.1:0-12196 GCA_041905745.1 Tagaea sp.
GCGCGTATTCGGCCATCAGCTTCGTCAGGCCCGCGCGCGCCGCCGCTTCGCCGCGCGCGAGGAGCGCGCCGCCTTCGGCGCCCAGCAGCACGTTTTCGAGAACGGTGAAGGTCTCGACCAGCATGAAGTGCTGGTGGACCATGCCGATGCCCGCTTCGATGGCGTCCTGCGGGCGGGCGATGTCGACCTTGCGTCCGTCGACGCGGATCTCGCCCGCGTCGGGCCGGTAGTAGCCGTAGACGATCCCCATCAGCGTCGATTTGCCGGCCCCGTTTTCGCCCACGATGCCGTGGATCGAGCCGGCCGCGACCGAAAGATCGATCGCGCGGTTGGCGTGCACGGCCCCGAAGCGCTTGTCGACGCCCGCAAGGGCCAGGGCCGGCACGCCGTCCATGCGGACGCTCAGCGCGCCGCCGTGACGTCGGTCACCTTGATCGTGCCCGCGATGATCGCATCGCGCGCCGCGTTGACCTTCTTTTCCATCTCGGCCGTCACCAGCTTGCGGTTGGCGTCGTCGAGCGCCCAGCCCACGCCCTCTTCCTTGAGGCCGAGGACGGTGACGCCCGCCTTCCACGTGCCTTTGCGCGCGTCGGTCATCGCGTTGTAGACGGCCACGTCCACGCGCTTGATCATCGAGGAGAGCATCGTGCCCGGATGCAGATGGTTCTGGTTGCTGTCGACGCCGATGGCGAGGCGCTTGGCGTCCTTCGCCGCCTGATAGACGCCAAGCCCCGTGGCGCCGGCCGCCGCGTAGACGACGTCGACGCCGCGGTCGAATTGGCTGCGCGCAAGCTCGGCGCCGCGCGTGGGGTCGTTGAAAGCGGCGGGCGTCGTGCCGGTCATGTTCATCAGCACGTCGGCCTTCGGGTTGGCGTATTTGGCGCCTTCCTCGTAGCCCTTGTAGAACTTGCGGATGAGCGGGATGTCCATCCCGCCCACGAAGCCGACCTTGCCGGACTTGCTGGCCATCGCGGCGAGCATGCCGACGAGGAACGACCCTTCGTGTTCGCGAAAGACGACCGAGGAGACGTTCGGCAGTTCGACGACGCTGTCGATGATCGTGAACTTCACGTTCGGGAATTCGCGCGCGACCGTTTCGACCGCGCTGCGGTTGTTGAAGCCGACGGCGACGACGACCGAGGCGCCGCGCCGAGCGAGGTTGCGGATCGACTGTTCGCGCTCGGCGGCGTTGCGCACCTCGAATTCGGCGTACTGGACGCCGGTTTCCTTCTTGAAGCGCTCGGCGCCGTCGTAGGCGGCCTGGTTGAACGAGCGGTCGAACTTCCCGCCGACGTCGAAGGTGACGGCCGGCGCGTTCTGGGCAAGGGCCGGCGCTGCGAGGCCGGCCGACAGGAGGGCAGCGAGCACTGCGTTTTTCATTGTTATTCGGGCTCCATGGCGGGGGAAAGCGTGTCCCGCAATGTGGCAAAGCCGTTGCGGGGAATCAACGTCCGCTTGGCAATGTAGGTTCGTCGGCGCAGAGTTCGTGCTTGCGAATCGGGGGAATTCGATGCTTCAGCCGTTGCCGGGTACCGAGATTGCGGAGTTCGACACGCCCGTGCTGGTGGTCGACCTCGACGCCGTCCAGCGCAATATCGAGAAGATGGCGGCCGAGGCGAAGAAGGCGGGCCTTGCGCTGCGCCCCCATTCCAAGACGCACAAGTCGCCGATCTTCGCGCGCCGGCAGATCGCGGCAGGCGCCGTCGGCGTGTGTTGCCAGAAAGTCGGCGAGGCCGAGGTGATGGCCAACGGCGGCGTGGCCGACATCTTGGTGACGAACGAAATCGTCGGCCGCATCAAGCTCGCGCGGCTTGCGGGGCTCGCGCGACTGGCGACGATCCGCACGGTCGCAGACAGCGCCGAGGCGGTCGGCTGGCTCGGCAAAGCCGCGCGTTCCGTCGGCACGACCATCGGCGTGCTCGTCGATTGCGACATCGGCCACGCGCGCACGGGCGTTCCCGATCCGCGCGCGGCGGCCGAACTGGGCAAGATCGTCGCGCACACCGACGGGCTGCGGTTCGACGGGCTGCAGGCCTATCACGGGTCGATCCAGCACACCGAAGGCTGGCAGGCGCGGCGCACGGCGGCCGAGACGGCCAACGCGCGCCTGCAGGAATTCCGCGGCGCGTTTGCCGAAGCGCGGCTCGCCTGCGCGATCGTATCGGGGGCCGGTACGGGCACTTTCCAGTTCCAGCCGACGTCGGCCGGCTACACGGAATGGCAGTGCGGCACGTACATCTTCATGGACAAGGAATACCGCGACGCGAAAGGCGAGGACGGTGGCCCTTACCGCACGTTCGAGCAGGCGCTGACGGTGCTGGCGAGCGTCGTCAGCGTCGCGGGCGAGAACCATTGCGTGGTCGATGCCGGCTACAAGTCGATGTCGGTCGACGGCGGCGATCCGGAAGTGCAGGGGTTGCCGGGCTGGACCTTCGGCTTCGCGGGCGACGAGCACGGGCGGCTGCGCCGCACGGGCGCGGACCCGGCCGCACGCCCGAAACTGGGCGAGAAGGTCCATCTCGTTCCCGGCCACGGCGACACGACGATCAACCTGCATAACGATTACTACGTCGTCTCCGGCGGGCGGCTCGTCGGCGTGTGGCCGGTGGCCGCGCGCGGGCGCGTGCGCTAGCGAAGCCCCGCAAGGAAGCGCACGATCTCGGCGCGTTCGCCCGCGTCGCGCAGGCCGTTGGCGCCCATCCACAGGCCGGGGAACATCTCTTCGGGATCGGCGAGGAAGTCGGCGAGCCTCGCCTCGGTCCACGCCGGTGCCTTGCCGCGCGCGGCGCGCATCGCGGGCGAATAGTCGAAGCGCGGGTCGCCGGCGACGGGACGGCCGATCAGTTTCGCGAGATTGGGGCCGGGCTTGTCGGGTGCGCCCGCTTCGGTCGCGTGGCACGTGCCGCAGCGCGCGACGTAAAGGGCGGCACCGTCGAGGGCCGCCGCCGGTGCTGCGCCGGCGAGAAAAAGGCAGGCAAGCGCGCCCGCAGCCTTCATGCCCCGTACTCGACGCGCACGAGGCGATCGTTGCCGCTTTCCCCGCCCCAGGCCTGCCCGTCGATCCCGTCCATCTGGCGCACGTTGGCCCCCGACTTGTCCGACGGGAATGCGGTGAATTTCGCCGTGCCCGGATCGAAGCGCACGATCGAATTGGCCGCGAAATCGGTGAGCCAGACCTTGTCCGACGGATCGACCCACACCGAATACGCGCGCGGCCGTTCGCCCGGCAGGCGCCAAACTTTCCACGAGGCGTCGCGCGGGTCGTGCACCGAAACGTTTCCGCTGTTCCATTCGCTGATCCACAGCCGGCCGGCGCGATCCGTCCACACGCGCCGCGCGCCTTGATTGGGGGTCGGCGGTTCGACGACGCGCACGCGGCCGGTGTCGAGATCCTCGATCTGAGCGAGATGGTTGCCGGCAAGCGACACGTACCAGATCGTGCCCTGCGGCGTGCGCGTGATGCCGTAGGGGCCGGCGCCGCGCGGCGCATCCCACACGTCCATCTTCTCGCTCGCCGGCACGAAGCGGCCGTAGACGCCGCTCTGCCCCGTGAACCACATGCGCCCGGCCGCATCGAAGACGGCGGTGTTGAGATTGGCGTAGCGCACGCGCTCGGGCAGCTTCCACGCCTTGACCGCATGCGAAACCGGATCGACGCGCACGATCGCGTTGAGCCCGCCGTCGGTCACCCACGCCGCGCCGTCGGGGCCGCGGACGACGCCGTGCGGCGCAGAACCTTCGCCCAGCTTCACCGTGCGCACGAGGCCCGTCGCCGGATCGAGCCGTCCCAGCGTGCCGTCGCGCTGGCCGCAGAACCAGAACGTGCCGTCGCCCGCGGCCGTCACGTCGCGCGAGCCGCAGCGGCCGCCGGGCGGGCGCACATCGAAATAGGTGACCTTGTAGCCGGCCGGCACGTCGGCCTGGGCGGGGGCGCCGATCCCGGCGAAAGCGACGGCCGTTCCGGCCGAGATGCGTGCGAGGAACTCGCGGCGTTGCATTGGGTGCTTCCGGCGTTGGCATGGCGGCTTGTTATTTTCTGAAAGTATGCGCCCTTGCCGGCAAGCGGGCAAGGTACGGCCGGTTACGGTCTCGCAAGAATTGTAGTGCGTAGACGACGGGACGGAATCGGCGCATCAGACGCCGACCCCGGAGAACCCCGCGCCCATGCCTGCACGCCTTCACGCCTCGCCCGTCCTGCTGCTTGTCTTCGGCATGGCCTTCTGGGGCGGCAACGTCGTCGTCGGCCGCGCGATGATCGGCGACATTTCGCCGCTCGCGATCTCGTTCTGGCGCTGGGCGATCGCGCTTGCGATCCTGACGCCCGTGGGCGCGCGCGAGGCGATGCGCGCTTGGCCCGCGATCCGGCGCGACTGGCGCTGGATCGTGGCGCAGGGAATCGTCGGCGTCGGGATCTACAACACGGTCGTCTATTTCGGTCTCGTCCATACGACGGCGATCAACACGACAGTGATCTATTCCTCCGCGCCGGTCATGATAATGGGGCTTGCGCGCATCGTGCTGGGCGAGCGGCTCCACCGCCTCCAGATCGCCGGGATGTGCCTGTCTTTCGTCGGCGTGATGACGCTCATCTCGCACGGCGATCCGGCGGCGCTTGCATCGCTCGATTTCAATCGCGGCGACCTGCTGATCGTCTTCGCCTGCTTCTGCTGGGCGGTCTTCAGCCTGCTCCTGCGCCGCCGCCCGGTCGAACTCGCACCGGTCGGTCTGCTATATGTCCAGGTCGTCGTCGGCGCATTTACTCTTCTTCCGTTCTACGGATGGGAGGTCGCGATCGAAGGGCGCACGTTTGCGCCCACGCCGGGCATGCTGCTTGCGCTCGTCTATGTCGGCAGCCTGCCTTCGGTCGCCTCGTTCTTTTTCTACAATCGCGCCGTTCAGGCGTTGGGTGCGGCGACCGCGGGGCTGTTCCTCAACCTGATCCCGGTCTTCGCGAGCCTGATGTCGGTCGTGTGGCTCGGCGAGGCACCGCATGCCTACCACGCGGTGTCGCTCGGCTTGCTGTTCGCCGGTCTCTATGTCGCGACGCGCCCGTCGGTTCCGGCGCGCGTGTCCGCCGACAATTGCGGCGCGGCTAGATCAAGAGATTGATGTTCGACACCGACGTCAGGTCGAAGCCGGAACCCGACGCGGCACCCTGCAGCAGCTGCACGGTCGGATCGCCGGCGCCGGAATTCGTCGCCTTCATGTCCGAGTTCGCAAGGAATCGCTGGATGAAGCGGTTCACGTAGTTCGCGTCATTGGCCTTCGATACGTCGAACTGGCGCGAGAAGACCTGCGCCTGCGTACCCAAATCCTGCACCGCCACTTCGAGCGGGATGTTGCCGGCGGTCGAAACGACCGAACGCAACGTGTTGTCGCCGAGCACGCTGTAGATGTCGGAGATCGAGCCGATGTTGTTCTTGAAATATTGGGCCTGACGCACCGCAGGATCCTGGTCGCCGAGGCTGATCTCGTAGGCGGCCTGGTTGTAGCGGGCCGTCATGCCGGCCTGGATCGCGGAATTCTGGATGTTCGCAAGGCCGCCCGCCTTGAAATTCAGTGCGACCGCGAGCGTTCGGAAGCGCGAATCGCTCATCCGGTTGGCGAGCGAGTTCGTATCGGTAAGATCGGAATTGACGACCTGCTTCAGCTTGCCGACGTTCGCGATTTCCGATTCCAGGCCGTAGGCCGTGAGGACGTATTTCAGCAGCTTGTAGTTCTGCGGCGAGAACAGGTCGTCGGTCGATTTGAGCTTATCGGCCGCCGACGCGAACGCGTCGTTCGCCGCCTGAACCTGCTTGTTGTTCTTGGTGTAGTTGGCGACACGCGTATCCTCGCTCGTCTTTGAGAGCGAATACCACGTCGTAAGCGCGTTGCCGGATCCGATGGCCGATGTCATTGCGTGATTCTCACGGAAGCATTTTCCAGTGTTTCCATGATCGCACGCGCCGACAGCCGCCTGCCGTCCTGAGATTGCAACATTTTGTATCGGGTCGCGTGTGCTTTGGCCGGCAGGAACTGCCGGGTCATCGGAAGAATCTGCTGCCGGATTCGTAACGGAGCGTAACGGCGCGTTTCGCATCTCCGTGAATCGGATCGGCAAGCCCTTGCCAAGTCGTGTGCGGTTACGTGGCGACACATGGCACCGCTCGTGCCACGCGAGCGGGGCGGACGACATCCGTCCGCATTTTCAGAAACGTCCTATTTCAAAGGAGACCATAGATGAGTGTCAGTTCTTGCGCTTCCGCCGGCGGAGGAGCGTCTTCCGCGATTTCCCAATGGCGCCAGCAACTGTTCCAGAAGCTGGATGCCAACGGCGACGGTTCGGTCGACAAGTCGGAATTCACCGGTTCGCTCCAGTCGAAGGGCGTGGATTCGTCGAAGGCCGACGCACTCTTCGCCAAACTCGACAAAGACGGCGACGGCTCGATCAGCCAGACCGAGCTTGCCAAGGGGACGCGCCGCGCACACCACCATCGCCGGGCCGAAGAACCGCAGTCGACGTCCGATGCGGCGTCGACAGGCACGATGTCTGATCTGTTCGCGAACATCGACGCGGACGGCGACGGGAACGTCTCGAAGACCGAGTTCGAGGCGTTCGGCCAGAAACTGTCCTCGCAGATGACCGGCACGCTGATCGCGGGCCAAGACATCTCCGGTGACGGCATGCCCCCGCCGCCCCCACCCCAGTCCGGCGCGCAGGCCTATGGGCAGACTTCGGCGTGGGGCGGCTCTACGAGCGACCAGCAGCAGAATGCGGGTGACGCGCTCATCCAGCAGATGCTGGCGGCACTCTCCGCCTAGCCTCTGCCGGCGCATCCGGGCCGGCGGAGGCGCCGTCGTGCCCGCGTCCTTCCCACGGGCCGCCCGGATGCGTTACGTTTCGTTACGTTCGGTTCGGTGACAATCCGCCGGTGCGAGACCGATCATGCGCGCCATGGAAGACAAACCCCACATCCTGATCGTCGACGACGATCGCGACATCCGCCGTCTGATGATGGAGCTTTTCGACGAGCGCGGATTCCGCGTGACCGCAGTTGCCGACGGCGCGTCGATGGTGCGCCATCTCGCTTCGACGAAGTTCGATCTCGCGATTCTCGACGTGATGCTGCCGGGCGAAGACGGGCTTGAGCTGTGTCGGCGCATCCGGCGCGAGTCGAACCTGCCGATCATCATGCTGACGGCGCGCGGCGACGAGACCGACCGCGTCGTCGGGCTGGAGATGGGGGCGGACGACTATGTCGCCAAACCGTTCGGTCCGCGCGAGCTTATCGCGCGCGTGCGCGCACTGCTGCGCCGCGTGCGCGAGGGCGCGGGGGAAGCCGGCTCGCCGGCGCGGCCGAAGCTCGCGCGGATGACCTTCGACGGCTGGGCGATCGACATGGCGCGACGCGAGTTGCGCGCGCCGGACGGCGCGCTCGTGAGCCTGACGGGCACGGAATTCGACATGCTCGTCGTGTTGGCCGAGCGGGCGCCGAGTGTGGTTTCGCGCGACCAGCTTCTCGATCTGGTGCGCGGACGCGCGAGCACGCCCTTCGATCGCTCTATTGACGTTTCGATCAGCCGGCTGCGCAAGAAAATCGAGACGATGCCGGAAGACCCGCGTTTCATCCGCACGGTGCGCAATAGCGGCTACGTATTTGCTGTTCCTGTCGCGCCGGAGTACGCCGCCCCGTGATCGACCGGGCGCTGCGCCGCCTTCTGCCGCGTTCGCTGGGCACCCAGATCGCATTGGCGACCGTCGGACTTCTCGCGGTCGTCCAGCTGTGCTCGGTGGCGATCCTCGTTCTAACGCGGCCGCCGCCGCCGCCGATCTTCGATCCCGACTGGCTATCCCAACGCCTTGCGGCGCTCGCGGTCGAAGCCGGTAAGATTCCGTCGGCCGAGCGTGCGTCCTGGCTCGATTCCCAACCGGAGGCGCACTGGTTCGATTTCCACCTGTCCGACGGCCACCCGCCGGCGGTGCCCGGCGGACGGGACGAGCCACGCATGCGCCGCTTCGAAGCGGATCTGCGCGCCGCGGCCGGCACCGGTGTGGGCGCCATCGCGCTTGCGCTCGATCCGCCGCCGCCTGGTGCGCCGCCGTTCGGGCCGCCGCGCATCGAAACCGTTCCGGGACCGACGCCGGGGCTTGCGCAAGCCGAGGCATTGCGTCCGATCCGCTTCTTCGTTGCCGACTTCGAGCTTTTGGACGGACGCTGGTTGCGCATCGTTCCGCACCGGGCGGGCTGGCTCGGGCCCGAACTGCGTTTCGCGACGACGTGGCTGGTGCTGTTCCTCGGTGCCGCGGTCGTTGCAGCCCTGTGGGCCGTGCGTCGCCTTTCCGAACCGCTGGCGGCGATCGCGCGCGCGGCGGAAAGTTTCGGGCGGGGCGGGGACAGCGTGCCGCTCGACGTAGGCGGTCCACGCGAGATAGAGGCGATTGCCGGCGCCTTCGAGGCGATGCGCGAACGCGTGCTGCGCTTCGTCCACGACCGCACGACGATGCTGGCGGCCATCTCCCACGACCTGCGCACGCCGCTCACGCGCATGCGCATGCGCGTGGAGCGCGTGTCCGACGACGGCCTGCGCGACGCGCTCAAGCGCGACCTCGACGCGCTCGAGGCGATCGTCGTCGAGACATTGGATTTTGCGCGGGTCGAATCGGCCGGCGCGCGGCGCGACCGGATCGATCTGGCGAGCCTTCTTTCCACGATCGTGGACGAGCGCGTGGATGCCGCGCAGGACGTCCGGCTGGGCGAGGGGGCCCGCGTTGTACTGTCCGCGAACGGCGCCGCGGTGCGGCGCGTCGTCGAAAACCTCGTCGACAACGCCATCAAGTACGGCGGATCGGCGGAAGTGTCGCTCGCAGCGCGCGACGGCGATGCGGTCGTCGTCGTCGCCGATCGCGGCCCCGGCATACCCGAAAAGGATCTCGAGGCGGTGTTCCGTCCGTTCCATCGCCTCGAAACGAGCCGCAGCCGCGAGACGGGCGGCACGGGCCTGGGCTTGGCAATCGCGCGCACGCTGGCGCGCGCGCATGGCGGCGACGTGAAGCTCGCCAATCGGGCGGGCGGCGGCCTCGTCGCCACGCTGACGCTGCCGCGCGGTCCCGACAGCCGGAAAGCGGCCTAAGCGCCGCGCGGGCCTTGCGGTCGGGGTCATTCTGATATAGGATTATTAGCGCTATATAGGAGAAAAACTTCTTTCCAGTCGCTCGTAACATCAACCCCCGAAATTGGAGACGGATGTCGGTTCGTGCGAGTTTTTATAGATATATCAATATATTACGAGAATTTCGGGCAGGTTACCGAAACTGGTTCCGTAACCCAATTCTGCAAGAAATTTTGCGGCAAAACTTCAGCTGCGCTGCGGGCAATCGGGGCGTTCGCAGGGGGCGCTGCCGGCGCTGACGAAGACCTTGCACACGCGGCACGGCGCCATCGTTTCGGCCTCCGCCTTCAGCGCGGCCTTTGCCGTACCGCCCTGGCGCATGCGTTCGAGCGCGATCTCGTTTTCCTTCTCACGGATGCGCAGCCAGCGCCAGCCGAACCACACGGCGCCGAGCACGATCAGAAGCAGCAGCAGTTTCGCAAACGAAAAACCCATCGCCGCGCTCTATACCAGTCCCAGCGGCGCGCCGTCGCGCACAATCGCTTCGGCGGCCTGCGTGTAGCGGCCGTCGGCTTCGTGGAGCACCAGTCCGGCAGCGAGGACGAGCGGCGTGCGCATGCCCTTGCGCGCCCGCACGATCATGCGCTTCGCCGGCACGCCGTCGCGCGGCCAAAGCGGAAAGACGACGATTTCGCCCGCGCGCCCTGCGAGCGCACCGAGCAGGTCGGCGAGACGATCGGCGCGCTGCACGAAGACGAGCGTGCCGCGCGCGCGCAACGCCGCAAGCGCTGCATCGATCCAGCCGCGCAACGCCAGCGCGCCTTCGACGTCCGCACGTGCGCGCATCGGCTCGGGCGAAGGGTCCGCGCGCGCGGCGTCGAGATAGGGGGGATTGCAGAGGACGAGATCGTGGTCCGTTCCGGCATATGCGGCGGCGTCGGCGGCGTGGATCGCGAACCGGTCCTGCCAGCCGTTCGCCGCCGCGTTGCCGGCGGCAAGGCGCGCGAGGTTGGCGTCGATCTCGACGCCCGTCACGCGCACGTCGGGCAGGCGCGCCATCAACGCAAGGCCGGCGGCACCCGCGCCGCAGCCGAGATCGAGGGCGTTTCGCGCGTTGGCCGGGCAGGCGGCGGCAAGCAGGATCGGGTCGATCGCGGCGCGATAGCCGGTCGCGGGCTGCGCGAAGCGCACGCGTCCGCCCAGCAGCCGGTCGTCCGTGATGGCCTGCGTCGCGTCCATCTATGTCCCTTGCGCGCGCGCACCGTCGACCAGCGCTTGCGCCGTGGCCGCATCCGCGTCGTCGACCACGATTCGCCGCGCAACGGCGAGGATCGAACCGTCGACGGAAGCGGCGTGGCGGTCGAGCACGTCGAACGGGATGCGGGCGTCCGTCAACAGCGCCTCGATGAAGGACAGCAGCACCGGATCGTTGGTCCGCAGGATCTCGCGCATCCGTTCTCGCATGTGCGGCGTCGATGCCGCAGGCCGGGTCGCGGCGCTTGATTCCTGCCGCTCGGCGACTATGCTCGGCCCGTCGGCGCCGTCGGTCAAGTCGGCCCGCGCAGCGGAGACATCGTCAGGTGGCAGTCGTCGTAAATCTCGAAGATGGGCGCGGTCGCGGTTCGCGGGGCTCCAAATACGCCCTGCAGACTCTGATGGCGCTCGTCGGCGAAGACGTGAAGGCCGTCAACGAGACGATCGTCCAGCGCATGCATTCCTCGGTCGAGCTGATCCCCCAGCTTGCCAGCCATATCGTCGCCGCCGGCGGCAAGCGCATGCGGCCGATGCTGACGCTGGCGGCCGCGCGCATGTGCGGTTATCGCGGGCAGCGCCACGTCAAGCTCGCGGCGTGCGTCGAATTCATCCATACCGCGACGCTGCTCCACGACGACGTCGTGGACGAGAGCGATTTGCGCCGCGGCCGCGCCACCGCCAACGCCGTCTGGGGCAACAAGGCGAGCGTGCTGGTGGGCGATTTCCTCTTCAGCCGCGCCTTCCAGGTGATGGTCGAGGACGGCTCCCTTTCCGTGCTCGCGATCCTGTCGAACGCTTCGGCCGTGATCGCGGAAGGGGAGGTCCTGCAGCTCACCACCGCCAACGACACCGAAACGTCCGAGCAGGCGTATCTGGAAGTGATCCGCGCGAAGACGGCGGCCCTTTTCGCCGCTGCCTGCCGCGTGGGCGCTGCGGTGGCCGAGCGTCCGAAGGCAGAAGAGGACGCGCTCGAGACCTACGGGCTCAATCTCGGCATCGCCTTCCAGCTTGCCGACGACGTGCTCGACTACGCGGCCACGGCGGCGGAGATGGGCAAGAACGTCGGCGACGATTTCCGCGACGGCAAGATCACGCTGCCGGTCGTGCTCTCGTTCCTGCGCGGGGACGAGACGGAGCGTGCCTTCTGGCGCCGTACGCTCGAGGAGCTCGACCAGAAGGACGGCGATCTCGAACACGCGATCGAGCTGATGCGCCGGCACCGCGCGCTCGATGATTCGCTCGAACGCGCGCGGCATTACGGCCGCATCGCGCGCGACGCACTCGGAATCTTCCCGGACGGGCCCGAGAAGCGTGCGCTTGCCGACCTCGTCGATTTCGCGATCGATCGCGGCTACTAGGTTCCCCAGCCCTCCGTCGAAGATGCCGCGAGCTGTGCTTGCAGCTGCGCGGAATGTATTGGCGCCACGCCGCGTGCGGGCGCGAGACCGTCGAGATACTCGGCCCCCGAGGGCGATGTGCGGCCGGCCGGGCCGGCGGATGCCACGTCGAGATGGCGGGCAAGTTCGCCGGCCGTGCGGTAGCGGCGCGCCTCGGCGTCGCGGAACACGCCTTTGTTCGCCTTGGCGGCGACCGGCATCAGGCGGTTGGACGGCGTTTCGGGCGTCTGCTCGGCGGCCTGGATGAGGCGCACGGCCCCGCGCGCACCCAGAAAGTGCGCGGCGTAGAGTTCCTGATAGGTCGGCTCGCGGCCGAGGGCGGCACTCAGCGACTTGCGGTTCTGGGCATTCAGTTCGCCCGCCATCGCGGCGGCGACCTTCGGGTCCTTGCGCAGCGCGAGGATCTTCTGCCGGTCCTCGGGCGAGGCGACCTCGTTCTTGCCGGTGGCGGG
>JAYRKO010000574.1:0-2243 GCA_041905745.1 Tagaea sp.
GAAGGGGCGGTCGTGGGCACGGCCTCATTGCGGCGGGGCGCGCAGCTTCTCGCCCGCCGGCCCGACGTGAAGGTCGTGCCGTTGCGCGGCAACGTCGATACGCGGCTGGCCAAGGTCGAACGCGGCGAGGTCGAGGCGACGTTCCTTGCCTATGCCGGGCTGCGACGGCTCGGCCGCACGGATGCGGTGCGCGCGATCCTCGAACCCGACGAAATGCTGCCCGCCGCCGCGCAAGGCGCGATCGGCATCGAATGCCGGCTCGACGATGCGCGCACGCGCGGCTATCTCGCGGCGATCGACCACCGGGCGACCGCCATCGCGGTCGCGGCCGAGCGCGGGCTTCTCGAACGGCTCGACGGATCGTGCCGCACGCCCATCGGGGCGCTCGCCGTTCCGGTCGCGGGCGGCCGGCTGCGGCTCGACGGGCTCGTCGTACGACCCGACGGCACCGGGCTGATGACGACCTCGCGCGAAGGGCCGGAGGCGATGGCCGGCGAAATGGGCCGCGATGCGGGCGAGGAGCTGAAGCGCCGCGCCGGCTCGGGGTATTTCGCGTGAACGCGCGCCGCCGCCTGCGTGTCCTCGTCACGCGCCCGCTGGGCGAGGCGGAGCTTTTCGCCGTCGCGCTCGCCATGCGTGGGCACGAGGCGGTCCTCGCGCCGCTGATGGCGATCGAGCCGGTCCCCGGCGCATCTGTCGATCTTTCCGGCGCGCAGGCATTGGTCTTCACGTCGGCCAACGGCGTGCGCGCCTTCGCGCAGCTGCGCCGCGAGCGCGACCTGCCGGCCTTCTGCGTGGGCAACGCCACGGCCGATGCCGCGCGCGCGGCCGGCTTCGCGCGCGTGGAAAGTGCGGCGGGCGACGTCGAGGCGCTGGCCGCCCTCTTGCGCGCGCGGCTCAAGCCCGCCGACGGCGCGCTCGTCCATGCGGCGGGAACGGTCGTGGCGGGCGATCTGGCCGGCGCGCTTGCCGCCGACGGATTCGAGGTGCGGCGCGCCCAGATCTATCGGGCCGAAGCCGCCGCGACGATGCCCGCGGAATCGGCCGACGAGCTGCGTGCCGGGCGCATCGACGTGGCGACATTCTTCTCGCCGCGCACGGCCGAGACCTTCGCGAAGCTGGCGCAGGCCGCCGGGCTCGCGGACGACCTGCGCGGCGTGGCCGCCGTGGCGCTCGCCGCATCGGCCTTCGCGGCGACGCGGCGCGCGGGCTGCGCGTTCGGCGCCGAAATCGTCGCCGCGCGCCCCGAGGAAGCCGCCCTTCTCGATGCCATCGACAGACTTGCGGAGGAACCGGCCATGACCGTCGACGTCCCGCCGCCGCCGAAATTCGAACTGCCCGCCGCCGATGCGCGCGAACCGGAAAAGCCGAAGGCCGCAAGCGTCCGCACGAAGCCGCGCGCGGGCGTGCTGGTGCCGATGGCCGTGGCGCTCATCGTGGCGCTCGCGGGCATTCTCGGCTGGGCCTATTGGCAGTCGAGCGTCACCGGCGGCGAGACGGCCGGCATGCGCGCGCTCGAACAGCGGCTTGCGGCGGCCGAACGGCGCGCGGCACAAGCCGAATCGCGGCCCGTACCGGCGGCACCGGTCGCCGTCGATCTGGCGCCGCTTGCCGCGCGCGTGGCCGCACTGGAAGCGCGCGAGACGCCGGCCCCGACCGCAGCGACGGCCGACCCGACGCAGCTTGCCGAACTTGCGCAGCGTCTTGCCGCGATCGAAGCGCGGCCCGCGACCGATCCGGCGCAGCTTGCGGCGATCGCGGCGCTGACGGCCGAGAACCGTCGGCTTGCCGACGAGCTTGCGCGCGTGCAGGCGGAAATCGGGCGCCTTCAGGGCGGCATCGTCGATCAGGCGAGCGACCGCGCGGGTGCGCGGCGCGCGGAATTCCGCCTTGCGGTTTCGCAGATGCGCGAAGGGCTGCTTGCGGGCCGTTCGTTCGCGGCCGAGCTGGGGCTGGTGCGCGAACTGGCCGGCGAGGCGTTTGCCGCTGCGGATGCCGCATCGCTCGAAGCGGTCGCCAAGGACGGCATCGAGACGCGCGCGAGCCTTGCGAAGCGTTTCTCGCCGCTGGCCAACGCGGCCGTGGCCGGTGCGCGCGCGCAGTCGATGCCGGGCCTGCTGGGCGAAATCGCGGAGCGCGCGCAGGGGCTGCTGTCGATCCGCCGCGTGGGCGACGTGCCGGGCGACGATCCGGTCGCGCGCGTGGCGCGCGCGGAGGCGCGCCTGGCGCTCGACGATCTTGCC
>JAYRKO010000575.1:0-2241 GCA_041905745.1 Tagaea sp.
ACAGCGGCGCCACGGGGCCGAGGATGCCGGCATTGTTGACGAGCCCGCCGACGGCGCCGAACCGCTTCCACGTGGCGTCGGCCGCGGCTTCGACCTGCGCTTCGTCGGCGATGTCGCAGGCGAAGGCAGCGTGGCCGGCGCCCAACGCTTCTGCCGCGCGCGCCGCTTCGGCGCCGTCGCGGTCCCAGAGCGCGACGGGCCGGCCTTCGCGCGCCAACCTTCGCGCAACACCAAGCCCGATGCCGCGCGCCCCGCCCGTCACGACGACAGGGCGGGGCGCTTTCCCGGTCAACTCCACCTGCGTCCTTACTTCGGCAGCAGGTCGTTGGTGTAGAACGCCGTCGCCGGCAGGTCGGTCTTCAGCTCCTGGAATTCCTTCATCAGGTCCAGCGTCATCTGCCAGTCCGACGGCGGCATGAAGCCGATGGCGGCGGTGGGTGCCGAGCGCGAGCGCACGAGCTTGAGACCGGCGTTGAGCTGCTTCAGCGCCATGTCCTTTTCCATGTCGGGCTTGGCCTTGACGCCGATCTCGATCGCCGCGGCCGGGTTCTTCTCGGCCTCCGCGAACGCCTTCTGCGTGGCGCGGATGAAGCCTTCGACCAGCTTCGGCTTGTCGCGCAGCGTGTCGGTGTGGACGTGGATGGCGAGGCCCATCGTGTTCACGCCGTAGTCGGCGTAGTTGAACACAGTCGACGCCACGCCGCGCTGTTCGAGGATGAAGGGCTGGTTCTCGCTGCCGCCGAGCAGCGCGTGGGCGCGCTTCTCGAGGACCGAGACGATCTTCGTGGGCCCGTCGACGCGCAGGAAGCTGATCTTGCTCTCGTCGAGCTTCGCGCTCTTGATCAGCGCCGGCATGATCGTCAGGCCCGCCTCGCCGGCGGTCGCCGCGATCGTCTTGCCCTCGAAATCCTTCATCGTCTTGATGCCGGAATCCGCGCGCGCGATGATCGCGAAGGGCGTAGTGTTCATGATGCCCATGACGGCCTTGATGGGCGCGCCGCGCGCAACGCCGTTGACGATGCTGGCGCCGTCCGACAGGCCGAACATGTCGCCCTTGGCAGCCGTGATCTGCACGGCGCGCGCCGAGCCCTGGCCTTCGCCGATCTCCAGGTCGATGCCTTCGGCCTTGTAGTAGCCGCGCTCGACGCCCAGATGGAACGGCGTGTGGAAGCCGTAGATCAGCCAGTTGAGGCGCAGCGTCGCCTTTTCCTGTGCCATCGCGGGGCCGGCGGCCAGCAGCACGCAGCCCGCGAGAAATCCGGCGAGACGTTTCATCGGTTCACTCCCTTTTCGCTTTTCGAGATTCAGATCGGATTGGTCACGTCGCCGTGCGCGCGTTGCGACACGTGCCACGGGATCAGCACCTGCTCGGCCAGCTCCACGGCCGCGTAGAGCGCGAAGCCCAGCGCCGTCAGCACGAAGACGGAGCCGAACGCCATGCCGGTGTTGAGATTGCCGTTGGCTTCCAGCAGCAGGTAGCCGAGCCCGCGGTCGGAGGCGACGAACTCCGCCACGACGGCTGCGGTCGCGGACAGTGCCGCGGCGACCTTGATGCCGGTGAAGAGCGTGGGCAGCGCGTGGGGCACCTGCACGCGCAGGAAGATCCGCCAGCGCCCGGCACCCGTCGAGCGCGCGAGATCCATGATGTCGGTATCGACCGACCGGAACGCCGTGATCGCCGACACGACGACGGGGAAGAACGACAGCAGGAAGACGAGCAGCACCTTGGGCGCCAGCCCGAAGCCGAACCAGATGATGAAAAGGGGGGCGACCGCGATCTTCGGCACGATCTGGAAGAACACGAGCAGCGGATAGACGGTCTTTTCCATCGTGCGCGAGAACGCGACGACGAGTGCGAGCGCGATGCCCACGCCCACCGCCACCGCGAAGCCCAGCAGCATGGGGCGCAGCGTGAAGCTTGCGGCATTGGTGTACTGGACGCGGCGCTTGTAGAGCTCGAAGAAGATCTCGGAGGGGGGCGGCAGGATGTAGGAAGGCATGCGGAAGATCCACGCCGCCGCTTCCCACAGCAGCATGAAGGCTGCGACGGTCATGGCGACCTGCAGGCCGCCGGACAGCCGGGCCAGAAGACCCTTTGTCGTGAGATTCATCGCCACGTCGTTTCGCTCCCTCGGGCGAAATCCGTTGACGGCCGTTTCGGCTCGTGCAAACTGGACAACGTCCCTAATGGAACGATGTACCGATAGTATGCGCGTCGTCAAGCCCCAGATCACGCACTGC
>JAYRKO010000576.1:0-2237 GCA_041905745.1 Tagaea sp.
AGTTGCCGGGATTGACCGACAGCGTCGAATCGTCGACCGGCGCGCCGTCGGAGATCACCATCAGGATCTTGCGCTGTTCGGGGCGCGCGATCAGGCGCGAATGGGCCCACAAAAGCGCCTCGCCGTCGATGTTCTCCTTGAGCAGGCCCTCGCGCAGCATCAGGCCCAGCGACTTGCGCGCGCGCCGCCACGGCGAATCCGCGCCCTTGTAGACGATGTGGCGCAGGTCGTTGAGGCGGCCCGGGTTCGCGGGCTTGCCCTGCGAAAGCCAGCGCTCGCGGCTCTGACCGCCCTTCCAGGCGCGCGTGGTAAAGCCCAGGATCTCGACCTTGACCGCGCAGCGTTCCAGCGTGCGCGCGAGGATGTCGGCCGACATCGCGGCGACCGTGATCGGCCGGCCGCGCATCGAACCCGAATTGTCGATCAGCAGCGACACGACCGTGTCGCGGAATTCCGTATCGAGCTCGCGCTTGTAGGAAAGCGGGAAGGCAGGGTTCGCCACGATGCGCGCCAGACGCGAGGCGTCGAGCGTGCCTTCTTCCAGATCGAACTCCCACGCGCGGCTCTGGCGCGCGAGCAGGCGGCGCTGCAGCCGGTTGGCCAGCCGCGCGATGACGCCCTGAAGGCTGCTGAGCTGCTGGTCGAGATGCGCGCGCAGCCGCGTCAGCTCGTCGGCGTCGCACAGCAGATCGGCCTCGACCGTCTCGTCGAACTCCGTCGTGAAGGCGCGGTAGAGCGGCGCGTCGGTCGAATTGCGCAGGTCGTTGGGCGGACGCCAGCGCTTGCCGGGCCGTTCGGGCCCGTCCTCGCCCATGCCGTCGGCGTCCTCGCCTTCCTGCTCCTCGCCTTCGCCCTCGCCGCCGTCTTCGCCCGCCGCTTCGCGCGTCTCGGAACCCATCATCGCTTCGGCGTCGGACGAGTCGCCCGATTCCTCGGCCTCGCCGGACTTCTGGCCCTCTTCCTCGTTCTCGCCCTCGCCGTTCTGGTCCTCGGCTTCGGAAGCCTGGCCTTCTTCCTCGCCCAGTTCGAGGTCGGTGACGAGCTTGCGTGCGACTTCGGCGAACGCGGCCTGGTCGCCCAGCGCGCGGGAAAGCTGCGTCAGGTCCTGGCCGGCCTTCGCCTCGATCCACGGGCGCCACAAATCGACCATGCGCCGCGCGCTTTCGGGCGGAAGCTGGCCGGTAAAGGTCTCGCGCGCGAGCAGCGCCACGGCCTCGACCAGCGGGGCCGCCTCGCGGTCGGCGATGCGCGAATAGCCGGCCTGCCGGCAGCGCTCTTCCAGGGCAGCGGAAAGATTGTTCGCCACGCCCGACATGCGGTTGGAGCCGAGTGCTTCGCAGCGCGCCTGCTCGACCGCGTCGTAGATCGCGCGGCCCATCGTGCCTGCGGGCTGCCGCTTGGCGTGAACGCCCGCATCGTGGTGGCGCAGCTTGAGCGCGATCGAATCCGCCTCGCCGCGCACGATTGCCACCTCGCCCGCGGGCAGGTCGCGCGCGGGCACGGGCAGGCGCGCCTCATTGCCGCGCAGGCCCGGCTGTTCGGGCACGAACGCGACGTTGAGCTCGGCCTCGTGGGCCATCGCCCGCATCGTCGCGGCCGTGACCTGGCGGAACTGCTCGACCGGACCGTCGTTGCCGTTGCGCGGCGGCATGGAAGCGATCAGCCCGCCTTGCGCACGCCCGCGCCGGTGCCGCCCGGCAGCTCGGCGCCGAAGCAGCGCTGGTAGTATTCGGCGACTGTCGTGCGCTCGACCTCGTCGCACTTGTTGAGGAACGTCACGCGGAACGCGAAGCCGACGTCGCCAAAGATCTTGGCGTTTTCGGCCCAGGTCAGCACGGTGCGCGGGCTCATGACGGTCGAGATGTCGCCCGCCATGAAGCCGGCGCGCGTCAGGTCGGCCAGTGCCACCATCGCCGAGACGATCTCGCGGCCTTCCTTCGTGTCGTAGCCCGCGGCCTTCGCCAACACGATCTGCGTCTCCTGCTCGTGCGGCAGGTAGTTCAGCGTGGTGACGATGTTCCAGCGGTCCATCTGGCCCTGGTTGATCTGCTGCGTGCCGTGATAGAGGCCGGTCGTGTCGCCGAGGCCCACGGTGTTCGCCGTGGCGAACAGGCGGAACGACGGATGCGGGTGCAGCACGCGGTTCTGGTCGAGCAGCGTGAGCTTGCCGTCGACTTCCAGCACGCGCTGGATGACGAACATCACGTCCGCGCGGCCGGCGTCGTATTCGTCGAACA
>JAYRKO010000577.1:0-2234 GCA_041905745.1 Tagaea sp.
TCGAGTTCGGCGTGTCGCTGATGGTCATGGGCGTCGTGCGCTCGCTCATCGGCATCGTGCCGGCGGCGTTGGTGGCGATCCCGATGTTCCACTATTCGGTCTTCGAGATGGGCCTGCCGCTCGTCGTCTATTGGGTGCTGCTGATCGGGTTCGGCTGGGCGGCGGGGCTCCTCATCGCCTCGCTGCTGTTCCGTTACGGGCTGGCGGCCGAATCCTATGCGTGGGCGCTCGTCTTCGTGCTGCAGCCGGTCTCGGGCGTCTGGTACCCGGTCGAAACGCTGCCCGTCTGGCTGCGGCCGCTGGCCTGGGCGCTGCCCTCGACGCACGTCTTCGAAGGCATGCGCGCGGTCGTCTATCGCGGCGAATTCCGCTGGGACCTGCTCGCGTCGGCCGCAGTCCTCGATGCGGTCTATATCGGCCTCGGCTTCGCGGCGTTTCTCTACGCCTTCTCGCGCGCGCGCGTGCGCGGCCAGCTGCTCCAGTCCAGCGAATAGCTCAGCGTCCGGCCAGCGCCTTCGCGTGCCGCCTGAAAAGCCGCGCGAGCGCGTCGGCCACGGTGCGCACCAGCGCCACGCGGCGCATGTCGCGATGGACGATCAGGTACATATCCTCGATCAGTTCGGGGATCGGTTCGCCGATGCGCAGCAGGCGCGGATCGCCGTCGCCCAGATGGCAGGGCAGCAGCGTGGCGCCAAGCCCGTCGACCGCCGCCTGATGGCGAAGCACCGTTTCCGAAACGCGCAGGACCGTGCGCACGCGCGGCGCGATCGCGGCGGAAAAGCGCGCCTGCGGCGAATTTTCCGAACCCGTCTCGCGCGCGACGAAGTCGAGCCCGTCGACCCCGTCCGACGGCCGGCGGCGCCGTTCGGCAAGATAGGCGTGCGAGGCATAGAGCGCATTGGCGACGACCGCGACCTTGCGGCCCGCAAGATCGGGCGCGTCGGGCAGGTCGAGCATGCGCAGCGCGATGTCGGCCTCGCGCCGGGCGAGGTCGACGGCCTTGCGCGTGGGCGTGAGGGTCAGGAGAACGTCGCCCGCCTCGCGCCGCAGCGTAGGCATGTGGCGCACCATGAACCAGGCGATCGAGTTGACCGAACTGACGACGACGGGCCGGCGCGCGGGCTCGCGCGCGATCTTCGCGCGCCGGTCGAGCGTCGTGGCGCCCGCCTCCATCGCGCGCGCGCCCTCCAGCGCCTCGCGGCCCAGCGCCGTAAGACGCAGCGCGTTCGGCAGTCGGTCGAAAAGCGGCGCGCCCAGTCGCGCCTCGAGCGCCTTCACGTGGCGTCCGAGCGTCGCCTCGCTCAGTTTCGCGGCGCGCGCGGCCTTCGCGAAGCTGCCCGCTTCGGCGACGGCAAGGAAGGCGCGGATGTCGTCCCAGTGGGCGGCGGTCATCCTGCGGATCGTCGCCCGATCCGCGCCAGAAGGGAAGCGAGGTTCGGCAACCGAACGGGCAGCGCCTCGCCGATGCGCGGCGGACGCTGGCCGCGCGCAGGCAGGCCGAGATCGACGAAAGGCGCGAATTTCATGCCGACGAGTCCCAGATCGATGAAGGGGCCGAGATTCATGTCGCGGCGAACCTAACCCGCCGTCGTCGCGCGCGAGCGGGCCGAAGCGGCCCCCGCACCCCTGCAGGATCGAGGGGGTCAGCCGGCCCCGCGAAGCGCGCGTTCGAGGACGGCGAAGACGCGCGCCTCGCCCATCTGCGCGACGTTGAAGCGCATGAAGCCGGCGGCCGCATGCGAGACGCTGAACACGTCGCCGGGCGCCAGCACGACGTTTTCGGCAAGCGCCCGGCGCGCCACGTCGGCGGCGTCGAGCCCGTCGGGCAGGCGGCACCACAGATAGAAGCCGCCGCGCGGCACGATCCATGGCCGGATGCCCAACGATTCGAGGCGGGCGGCGACCGAACGGCGCGCGCGCGACAGGCGCAGGCGCAGCGCGTCGAGGTGCCGGCGATAGCCGCCGTCGGCGAGCACGCCGGCCACGAGTTCGGCCGCGACGGGGCTGGGGCCGCCGAAGGCGGTCGCAACCTGCAGGTCGAGCAGGTCCTCGATCCAGTCGCCGCGCGCGACGACGTAGCCGCAGCGTACCGACGCGGACACGGATTTCGAGAAGCTGCCGATCCGCACGACGCGGCCGAGCCCGTCGAGTGCCGCGAGGCGGGGCGACGGCTCGGGCTCGAAGTCGGCGAAGATCTCGTCCTCGACGATCGTCAGGTCGTGCGCGGCGGCGGC
>JAYRKO010000024.1:0-12133 GCA_041905745.1 Tagaea sp.
GTCGACCGTCGTCACCTGCAGCGAGGACGGCTGGAAATGCGCGTTGCCCGCGTCGAGCGGCTTGGACGCCAGATCGTCGAGCAGCCGGACCAGCCGGTGGATCGGATTGTCGGCGAGATGCGGGTAGGCGACGTGGCCCTGCACGCCCTTGGCGACGAGCGTGGCGTTGACCGAACCGCGCCGGCCGATCTTCGCCATGTCGCCCAGCGTCGACTCGTTCGTCGGTTCGCCCACCACGCACACGTCCGGCTTCTCGCCGCGCTTGGCCATCCAGTCGAGCACCTTGACCGTGCCGTTGATCGCCGGGCCTTCCTCGTCGCCGGTGATGAGCAGCGAGATCGAACCGGGCAGTTCGCCGCCCGCAGCCTTGGTCCGCGCGGCGGCCGCAACGAAGGCCGCGATGGCGCCCTTCATGTCGACGGCCCCGCGGCCGTAGAGGAAGCCGTCGTGGATTTCGGCGGCGAAGGGATCGACCGTCCAGCCCTGCAGGTGGCCGGTCGGCACGACGTCGGTGTGGCCGGCGAAGCAGAAATGCGGGCCCTTCGTGCCGATGCGGGCGTAGAGATTGTCGATGTCGGGCGTGTCGGCGTCGGCGAATTTCAGCCGGTGGCAGGCGAAGCCGAGCCCTTCGAGCCGGCGCTGCAGCGAGCCGAGCGCGCCGTCGTCGGCGGGCGTCACCGACTTGCAGCGGATCAGCTCGCGCGCGAACTCGACGGGATCGACCATCTCAGGCCCGCAGCAGGTCGTTGATCGACGTCTTGGAGCGGGTCTTCTCGTCGACGCGCTTGATGATGACGGCGCAGTAGGTCGACGGGCCGGGCTCGCCGTTGCCGCCGGGGATCGGCTTGCCGGGCAGGTTGCCGGGCACGACGACCGAATAGGGCGGCACGCGGCCCATGTGGATCTCGCCCGTCGTCCGGTCGACGATCTTGGTCGACTGGCCGATGAAGACGCCCATCGAGATGACCGAGCCTTCGCCGACGATGACGCCCTCGACCACTTCCGAGCGCGCGCCCACGAAGCAGTTGTCCTCGATGATCACCGGTTCGGCCTGCAGCGGCTCGAGCACGCCGCCGATGCCCACGCCGCCCGACAGGTGGCAGTTCTTCCCGATCTGCGCGCAGCTGCCCACGGTCGCCCACGTGTCGACCATCGTGCCGCTGTCGACATAGGCGCCCACGTTCACGAAGGACGGCATCAGGATGACGTTGGGCGCGATATAGGCCGACTGGCGCACGACGCAGTTGGGCACCGCGCGGAAGCCCGCCTTGCGGAAGCGCTCGGCGTCCCAGCCCGCGAATTTCGAGGGGACCTTGTCCCACCACGCGGCCCCGCCGGGGCCGTCGGACAGCAGCATGTTGTCGTTGAGGCGGAAGGACAGCAGCACCGCCTTCTTGAGCCACTGGTTGACGACCCACTTGCCGTCCTTGCGCTCGGCCACGCGCGCCTCGCCGGCGTCGAGCGCGCCAAGCGCCGCGTTCACCGCGTCGCGCACCGCGCCCTTGGTGCCGATGCCCAGCTCGGCCCGGTTTTCCCAGGCCTGGTCGATCGTCGCTTGGAGATTTGCAAAATTCATCGCGTTTTCCGAAGTGAGGGGCGTTGCGGCCGGGGCCCGGCGGCAGGCGAAAATGGGGCGTGGGCGCGCCGCTGTCAACGATGCGCTACAAGGGTTTGCGCCGCCCGCGCGCCTTGGCATGCCGGCACGCACCGGGCTATCCTCGCGCCCGCTTTTCGAAGGGATGAAAGCGCTGTCCGCAACGCCCAAAGACGCTTCCTCGCGCCTGCGCGCCGCCGCCCCGGCCGAACCCGGCGGCGGCTACGACCGTCTCGTGGCCGACTGGCCGGGACCGGCCGCCCGGCTGGGCGCGGGCGGCCACGTGATCAGCGCCAATTCCGCCGCGCGCGCGATGCTGGCGGAATTCGAGGCGCGCGCGGGCAGCCTCGCGGCCCTTGCCGCCGACATCGCGCAGGGCGGGTCCGCCCGCCTCGATACGGTCGTGGTGCCGGGCGCGGCCGCGCCCGTCACGCTCGACGTCGGTCTCGTGCCGGCGGCCGACGGCGTGCTGATCCTCGCGCGCGACGTGAGTCTCGCGGCCAACATGCGCAACGCGCTTGCCGACTCGCGCCGCCGCTACAAGGACATCGTCGAGATCTCGAGCGATTTCGCGTGGGAAACCGACGCGGAGGGCAAGTTCGCCTTCGTCTCGCCGCAAGGCGCGCTCGGCTGGCGCGCGGACGATCTTCTGGGCCGCCGGCCGGACGTGTTCGCGATCGATCCCGACGACCTGTCGGTCGCCGACCCGTTCCTCGCGCGCAAGCCCATCGAGCAGACCGAGCAGTGGGTGCGCCGCGCCGACGGGCACGACGCCTGCGTCCAGATTTCGGCGATGCCGCTCTACGGGGCGGACGGCGCGTGGAAGGGCGCGCGCGGTCTGGCGCGCGACGTGACCGAGGCGCGCGAGCGCGAGGCCGAGCTGGCCGAGGCGCGCAACCGCGAGCGGCTCATCGCGCACATCGTGCGCGCCGTGCGCGACGAGATGGAGGCCGCCGCCATGCTGCGCGCCGCGGCGAGCGAAACCGCCAATGCGCTGGGGGCGGGCTGCGCGATCTGGCGCGTGGCGAACGACGCCGACGGCCGCCCCGATTTCGAGGCGGGCGCCACGCATGGCGGACCGATTCCCGCGGGTCTCGACATCGAGCGGCGCTTCGAGGCGCGCCTGCGGCTCGACCGGCCGGAGGCCGAAGGTTCCGACGCGCTGGTCGAACTGCGCAGCGACGACGGCCGCGCGCTCGTCGTGCCCACGGCCTTCCGCCACAAGATCAACGGGCTCGTCGCGTTGTTCCGCGCCGCCGACGGCGAGGCGTGGAGCGAAGGCGAACGCGCCGTGCTGGCCGAAGTCGCCGCCCAACTCGGCATCGCGCACGCGCAGCTCGACGTGCTGGAGGCGCTCGACCGGCAGGCGTCGACCGACGCGCTCACCGGGCTCCTCAACCGGCGCCGTTTCGTGGCCGAACTGGGTGCGCGCCTTGCCGGCAGCCGGCGTTCGGGCTCGCCCGGTGCGCTGGTCTACGTGGACCTCGACAATTTCAAGGCGGTCAACGACATCCTCGGCCACCAGGCGGGCGATACGGCGCTCAAGGCCGTCGCGCGCACGCTGCGCAAGGCCACGCGCGCCAACGATCTGGTCGCGCGACTGGGCGGCGACGAATTCGCGTTGTGGCTCGACATGACCGACGAGGAAGGTGCGGTCGCCAAGGCCAAGCACATCCTCGAACTGCGGCGCGATCTGCTTCCGGTCTCGGCGAGCCCGGAGAAGCCGCTCGGCTTCTCGGTCGGCGTCGCCGTCCACGAACCGGCGCGGCCGGAAAGCGTCGACGAGCTTCTGCAGCGCGGCGACGAGTCCATGTATCAGGTGAAACGGCAGGGCAAGGGCAGCTACGCGCTGGCCCCGGCGCCCGCCGCGAAGGCGTAAGGCGGGTCGAAGGCGAATGGTCCAGAGCGATGAAGACTACGAATCGGCGAAGCGGCTTCTGCAGGATCCCGACGTGTTCGTGCGGGCGAATCTCGCGCGCCGCACCGACGTGCGCCCGGAGATCCTCTATTACCTGACCGAGGACATCGACCCCACCGTGCGCGAGGCCGTCGCGTCGAACGCGGCCTCGCCCTTTCACGCCAACCTGATGCTCGCCCGCGACCAGAGCGAGGACGTGCGCGCGGGCCTCGCCGGCAAGGTCCAGCGCCTGCTGCCCGACCTTGCGCCCGGCGCCCAGGACGCCGCGCGCGCGCGCGTGATGCAGACGCTGGAGGTGCTGGCCAAGGATGCGGCCACGCGCATCCGCGCCGTCGTCGCCGAGACGCTGAAGGACGTTCCCGACGCGCCGCCCGATCTGGTGAAGCAGCTCGCGCGCGACACCGAGCTTGCGGTCGCCAGTCCCGTCCTGCAGTTCTCGCCGCTCCTCACCGACGACGACCTGCTCGAGATCATCCGCGGCCGGCACGCGGAAGGCGCCCTCAGCGCGGTCGCGCGCCGCTCGAACGTCGCCGAGGCGATTTCCGATGCGATCGTCGCCGTGGACGACGTCGAGGCGGTGACGACCCTGCTCGGCAATCCGTCGGCCCAGATCCGCGAGGAGACGCTCGACCTGATCGTCGAACGCGCGCCCGCCCGCCCGCAATGGCACGGCGGCCTCGTCGAACGGCCGAAGCTGCCTGCCAGTGCGGCAATCCGCATCGCGGCCTTCGTTGCCGACGCGCTGTCCCAGCGCCTTGCGCAACGCCCCGATCTCGACGCCGCCACGCGCGATGCGGTCGCAAGCGAAGTGCGCAAGCGCATCGCCGAAGCTGCGTCCGAGCGCGACGGCGGAGCCGGTGCGGCCGCGCGCAAGCGCACGCTCGCCGATCCGGATTGGGCGGGAGCGGGCGGCAACGGCGACGGCGAGACCGTCGGCGACAAGGTCAAGCGCCTGCGGCGGGAAAAGAAGCTCGACGATGCGGCCGTGACGGCCGCGGCGCAGAACGGCGAGAAGCTTTTCGTGAAGTTGGCGCTCGCCGAACTCGGCGGCACGCGCGCCGAGGCGATCGACAAGATCCTCACCGCGCGTTCGGCCAAGGGCATCATCGCGGCATGCTGGAAGGCGAAGCTCAAGATGCCCACGGCCGTCGCCATACAGCAGAAGACGCTGTCGCTGCCGCCCAAGAGCGTGCTGACGGGCGCGAAGTGGGACGGTTGGCCGCTCACGGAAGAAGAGCTGAAGTGGCAGCTGGAGTTCTTCGGGGCGTGATCGCCGGCATCGATCTCGGCGGCAGCAAGCTGCGCGTCGTGATCGACGGACGGATTCATCTCGAAGCGCCGACCGGACCGAAGGCGAGTGCGCGCGACATCGAGCGCGCGATCGCCGCGGCGCTGCCGGCCGACACAAGCGCGATCGGCGTCGCGATCCCGGGACTCGTGGCGAAGGACGCGGTGATCCGATCTGACGTGCTTCCGGCCATCGCCGGATGGCGACCGTTGGCAGCTTTGGGACTTCCGGGAACCGTGATCAACGACGTGCGCGCCGCATTGGTCGCCGACGCCGACGATCTGCCGGAGCGGGCGACGGCCGGCGTCGTCATGACGGGAACGGGCATCGGCGCCGCGTTTCGCGTGGAAGGGCGCACGCTTTCGGGCGCGGCGGGTTTTGCGGGCGAGTTCGGCTCGATCCCCGTCGAACCGGGCGGCGCGACGCTCGACGAACGCGCTTCGGGTGCCGCGATCCTGCGCGCCTTCGGCGGCCCGGCGGCATCGCTGGCGCAGCGGCTGGATGCGGGCGATGCCGGGGCGCAGGCGGTCGTCGAGGCGGCAGGTGCCGCGTTCGGGCGCGGCCTCGCCGTGCTCGTCAATCTTTTCAATCCCGCACGTCTGACGCTGGGCGGCGGTGCGCTTCGCTGGCCCGGCTATGTCGCGGCGGCGTGCGCGGCGGCGAAGGCGGCTTCACTCGCCGAATCGTGGGCCGTCTGCGATCTGCGCGAAGCGACCGATCCCGACACGCTGGTCGCGCGCGGCGCGGCGCTCAGCGCGTCGCGAGCCACCAGGCGATGAGCGTGACGACGAATGCCGCGACGGCCCAGCTGATCTGCGCGCCGTAGCGGCGCATGATCCGGTCGATCCGCCCGCCCTGGTGCTTCAGCAGCCAGGCGATCCCGTAGAAATTCATGGCGCGCGCGAGGATGCTTGCCACGGTGAACGGCAGCAGCGCGTAGTCGGCCACGCCCGCGCCGATCGTGACGATCTTGAACGGGATCGGCGTCAGGCCCTTGCCGACGATCAGCCAGAAACCCCATTCGGCGAACATGGCCTGGAACTTTTCCATGTGCGCTTCGTAGTGCATCGTCTGCACCAGCCACAGGCCGATCGTCTCGTAGAGCAGGTGGCCGATCGCGTAGCCGAGATAGGCGCCCAGCACCGACGTGATCGTGCACAGCGTCGCGTGCCAGTACGCCTTTTCCGGCCGGGCCATCACCAGCATGGCCAGCAGCGGATGCGGCATGATCGGCAGGAACGAGGAATCGGCGAACGACACCGCCGCCATCACGGCCGGCGCGTGCTTCGTGCGCGAAAGCGCGAGCGTCCAGTCGTAGAGGCGCTGGAGCACGCCTAGCCCCGGATGAGCGTGCCCACGCCCTTGTCGGTGAAGACTTCCAGCAGGATCGCGTGGCGCACGCGCCCGTCGAGGATTATGGCGCCGTCCACGCCGCCGTCGACCGCCAGCAGGCAGGTCTCGACCTTCGGGATCATGCCGCCCGCGATTGTGCCGTCCGCGATCAGTTCGCGCACGCGCTTGGCGGTCAGCTCGGGCAGCAGATTTTTCTGCTTGTCGAGCACGCCCTTGACGTCGGTCAGCAGCAGCAGGCGCGAGGCCTTCATCGCCGCGGCGATGGCGCCGGCCACCGTGTCGGCGTTGATGTTGAACGTCTCGCCGTTCTCGCCCACGCCGATGGGCGCCACGACCGGGATGATGTCCGACTTCGCGAAACCTTCGAGGAAGCTCGGGTCGATGCGCGCGGGTTCGCCCACGAAGCCGAGATCGAGCACGCGCTCGATGTTCGAGTCCGGATCCTTCTTCGTGCGCGTCACCTTGCGCGCGACGAGGAAATCCGCGTCCTTGCCGGAAAGCCCGACCGCGCGGCCGCCGGCCTGGTTGATCGCGGCGACGATCGTCTTGTTGATGGCGCCTGAGAGGACCATCTCGACGATCTCGACGGTCGCGGCGTCGGTCACGCGCAGGCCGTCGATGAACTCGCTCTTGATCTTCAGCCGCTCGAGCATGCTGCCGATCTGCGGGCCGCCGCCGTGCACGACGATGGGGTTGATGCCGACCTGCTTCATCAGCACGACGTCGCGCGCGAAGTCGCCGGCCACCTTCTCGTCGCCCATCGCGTGGCCGCCGTATTTCACGACGACCGTATGGCCGGCGTAGCGGCGCATGTAGGGCAGGGCTTCGGAAAGGACGCGGGCGGTGGTCTGGGGATCGTCGATCGGGTTCATGGGCGTGTCCGCAGAATTCGTTCGCGAGGTCGGCGGTTTATAGCGCCTTCAGGCCGGGCGCGCGAGGGTGGCCAGTTCGGTGCGCAGTTCGACGATGCCGGCGTCCTTTTCGGCCGAGGTCGGCATCACGACGGGGTGCGCGGCCACATGCTTGGCGATTTCGCCCGATACCTCGGCCACGCGCCGCGCGAGGCCGGCCGCGCCCAGCGCGTCGCACTTGGTCAGCACGATCTGGTAGGCGACGGCCGCTTCGTCCAGCAGGTCGAACAGGCCCCGGTCGCTGTCCTTGATGCCGTGGCGCGCATCGACGAGGACGAGCGCGCGGCGCAGCGTCGCCCGGCCCTTGAGGTAGCCGACGATCAGTTCGCTCCACGTCGCCTTGGTCTTCTTCGAGACGGCCGCGTAGCCGTAGCCGGGCATGTCGACGAGCGACAGCCGGTTCGACAGCGAGAAGAAGTTGATCTGCTGCGTGCGGCCGGGATGGCGCGAGACGCGCGCCGTGCGGCCGCGCCCGACCAGCGCGTTGATCAGGCTCGACTTGCCGACATTCGAGCGGCCGGCGAGCGCCACCTCGGGCAGGCGCGCGGCGGGGATGGCCGAAAGCGTCGCCGCCCCGGCGAGGAAATCGCACGTGCCCAGGAAGAGCTTGCGCGCGGCCTCGACCGCTTCGGGGGAGGGAGCCTCGGCCTCGCTCACGCCTTCGCCTTGGCGTGCGGCGGGTGGTGCGAGCCGGTCTGGCGCATGATCACCCACTGCTGGAGGATCGACAGCGTGTTGTTGACCGCCCAGTAGATCACGAGGCCCGCCGGGAACGAGGCGAGCATGAAGGTGAACACCACGGGCAGCGCCAGGAACATCTTGGCCTGAACCGGGTCGACCGGCTGCGGGTTCAGCTTCTGCTGGAGGAACATCGTGACGCCCATGATGAGCGGCCAGATGCCAAGGGCCGGCAGGAACGAAGGCGGCACCCACGGGATGAGCCCGAACAGGTTGAACACCGTCGTGGGGTCGTGGGCCGAAAGGTCGTGGACCCAGCCGAAGAACGGCGCGTGGCGCATCTCGATCGTGACGAACAGCACCTTGTAGAGCGAGAAGAAGACCGGGATCTGGATGACGATCGGCAGGCAGCCCGAAAGCGGGTTGGCGCCCGACTTCTTGTAGAGCTGCATCATCTCCTGCGACATGCGCTGGCGGTCTTCGCCGTATTTGGCCTTGAGCGCCTCCATCTCGGGCTGGAGGAGCTTCATCTTCGCCATCGACTTGTACGACTTGTTGGCGAGCGGGAAGAACAGCAGCTTGATGATGATCGTCAGCACGATGATGGCGACGCCGAAATTGCCGAGCTTGCCGTAGAGCCATTCCAGCGAAAGGAACATCGGCTTGGTCAGGAAGTAGAACCAGCCGAAATCGATCGCGCGGTCGAACAGCGGGATGCCGTAGCGCTCGGCGTAGGCGTCGAGCAGGCGCACTTCCTTGGCGCCGGCGAAGATGCGCATCGAATGCGTCGCCGCAGCGCCGGGCGCCACGGTCTGCGACGTGCCGAGATAGTCGACCTGGTAGCGGTCGAGATTGCCTTCGCCCGTGTGCATGAAGCGCGCGGTCGTCTCGCTCGCCTGTTCGGGCACCAGCGCCACCAGCCAGTACTTGTCGACGAAGCCGAGCCAGCCGCCCTTCGCATTTTCCTTGATCTCGCGCTTTTCGCGCAGATCCTTGTACTCGGGCTCCTTCAGCACGTCCTTGACGACGCCGATCGGGCCTTCGTGGAGGATGTAGTAGCCGCCGAGCTGCGGCGTGCCGGTGCGGCTGGCGAGCGCGTAGCCGAGCAGCGAGACGGGCTCGGCGCCGGCGTTGCGCACGGTCTGCTCGACGCGCAGGAAATAGTCGTCCTCGATCGCGATGCGGCGCTCGAAACGCAGGCCCTGGCCGTTCTCCCAGCTCAGCGTCACCGGGTTGCCGGGCGAAAGCGTGTCGCGGTCGGCGGTCCACACCGTGTCGGCGCCGGGCAGGACGGGCGCGCCCGAAGCGGCGACCCAGCCGAGGTCGGCGAAGTAGGGATGCGTCGTGCCCTGTGGCGACAGCAGCACGACCGGCGGGGAATCCGCGTCGGTCGTGTCGCGGTACTTCTTGAGCACGAGATCGTCGAGCCGCGCGCCGCGCAGCGAGATCGAGCCCGCCGTCGTCGGCGTTTCGATCTTCACGCGCCTGTCGCGCGCGATCACGACGCCGCGGTCGGGATTGGGCTGGGCGGCCAGTGCGGCGGCGGCACCGCCCGGAACGGCGGGGGCCGCGGCGGGCACGGGGGCCTGCGCCTGTTCGGTGGCGGCGCGGCGTTCCGCCTCGGCGCGCTGCTGGTTGACCCGCGGCTGGTTCCACAGCAGCTCGAAGCCGAGCACCATGGCGACGGCGATGGCGATCGCGAGGATGAGGTTCTTCTGGTCGAAATTCTGCATGGGGGTGTCGCGATCTCAGAAACGCGGGAGTTCGCCGCCACGGGGCGGCACGGGGTCGAAACCGAAGCCGCCCCAAGGGTGGCAGCGGCAGATGCGGCGCGCGGCAAGGGCGCCGCCCTTGAACGCGCCGTGCAGGGCAAGCGCTTCGCGCGCATAGTCCGAGCAACTCGGCAGGTAGCGGCAGTTGGCGCCGATCACGGGACGCAGCGTCCATTGGTAGACGACGACCAGCGCATCGAGGAGGCGGGCGATCATCGTGCGGCGGCCTCGCGGGGCGCGAGGCGCCGGGCCGCGGCCTCGAAATCGGCGACGAGACGCTCGAACGGGGTGTCGGGCGTGGCCGCCCGCGCGATCGCCACGTAGTCGAAACCGCCCGCACCCGCGCGGGCGAGCGCCACGCGCGCGGCTTCCTTGAGGCGGCGTCGCGCGCGATTTCGGACGACGGCGTTGCCGACCTTTTTCGTGGCAGTGAAGCCAATGCCGATATGCGGCGTGCCGTCCTCGCGCGCGCGCGCCTGCAGGACAAGGCCGTCGACCGCGCACTTGCGGCGCGTCGCCGCGACCGCGAGGAACTGGCTGCGCGTCTTCAGGCGCTCGAGCGCGATCGGCATTCCGATTCCTTTCCGGCGCCGGCTCGCGTGCGAGCGCGCCGGGGCGGCGCTAGGCGGACAGGCGCTTGCGGCCCTTCGCGCGGCGGCGCTGCAGGACCTTGCGGCCCCCGACCGTCGCCATGCGCGACCGGAAACCGTGCCGCCGCTTGCGGACAAGCTTGCTGGGCTGGTAAGTGCGCTTCACGACGAAATCTCCAATTCGAATCAAACCGGCAAAACGAGCGGCGGTTATACAGACCCCGTCCGGGTCCGTCAATCGACCCAATTTCCTTTTCCGGTCAATACGTTGCCCGGATTTTTGCGGTCGCTCAGTCGAGCGCCATCAGCAGGGCCTTGAGATAGGCGCTCTCGGGCAGGTGCGGGTGAAGCGGGTGGTCGCCGGCAGCACCTGCCACGCGCACGATGCGCGCGCTGCGCCCCGCATCGGCCACGCCGCGCGCGACTTCCTCGAGGAAGTTCTCGGCCGTCACGTTGTGCGAGCACGAGGCGGCGAACAGGAAGCCGCGCGGCGCCACGAGGGCGGCGGACTGGCGTGCGAGCTTTCGATAGCCCTTGAGCGCCGTGGGCACGTCCTTGCGCGACTTGGCGAAGGCAGGCGGATCGGCGACGACGACGTCGAAGCGCTCGCCCGCGGCGGCGAGCTTTTCGACATGGCCGAAGATCTCCGCCTTCTCGAAGCGGCACTTGGCGGCGACGCCGTTGGCCTCGGCCGCGCGGCGGGCAAGGTCGAGCGCGCCGTCCGAACGGTCGACCATCGTGACCTGCGTTGCGCCGTGCTTGGCGGCAAGAACGCCGAAGCCGCCGGCATAGGTATAGAGATCGAGCACGCGCGCACCTCCGGCAACGCCGGCAACCGCGCGGCGGTTGTCGCGCTGGTCGTAGAACCAGCCGGTCTTCTGCCCGCCGGAAACGTCGGCGAAGAATTCGGCGCCGTTCTCGACGAGGCTTACGGGCCCGTCGATCGCGCCGCGCACGGTCTCGACCTTCTCGGCCAGCCCTTCGAAGCCGCGCGCGGGGCTGTCGTCGCGCAGCACGATGGCGCGCGGCGCCAGCACCTTGTCGATGGCGGCGGAAAGTTGCGGCCAGATCGTTTCGATGCCGGCCGCGTTGCGCTGCACGACGAGCGTGTCGCCGTAGCGGTCGATCGCGAGACCCGGCAGCCCGTCGGCTTCGGCATGGACGAGGCGGTAGTACCCGCCCGGGTGCAGCCGCTCGCGCAGCGCAAGTGCGGCCGAAAGCCGGTCGGCGCACCATGCCGCGTCGATCGCGCGGCCGGGCTCGCGCTCGAGGATGCGTGCGGCGATCAGCGTGTGCGGGTTGAAGAAGGCGGCGCCCAGCGGTTCGCCGTGGCTCGCTTCCAGCCGGACGAGCGTGCCGCGGGCGAGCGCCTTGGCGGCGTTGTCCATCTGGATCTCGTTGGAGAAGACCCACGGATAGCCCATGCGCGGGCGCTTGTGGCGCTGCGGCTGGAGACGGATCGTCGGCAGTTCGGCGTTGGTGTCGGCTGGCATGGCGGCGGGAAACTGCGCGCGGCGGGCGCGGAATGCAAGTGCCGCCTTGGCGGCACCCCGTCAGTCGCCCAGCGCTTCGCCTTCGCGGCGCGGGTCGGCGCCGCCCAGAAGCTGCACGCGCCCGCCCGCACGGCGGATCACCTGGATCGCGTGCAGGCCGCTCGTCTCGGCGGCGAGGGTCACGTCGTGGCCCATTGCACGCAGTTCGGGCGCAAGTGCGGCCAACGGCGTGTCGCGCTCCAGCTCGGTCGTGCCGTTGAGATTGACGGCATGGGGCAGCGCCACGGCCTTCTGGACGTCGAGGCCCCAGTCGAGCACGCCGACGATCGCCTGCGCGACGTAGGGGATGATGCGCTGGCCGCCGGGCGAGCCGATCGCCAGCACGAGCCTGCCGTCGCGATCGAGAACGAGCGTGGGCGACATCGAGCTGCGCGGGCGCTTGCCGGGCTCGATGCGGTTGATGTTCGGCACGTCGCCCTCGCGCGGGCGCAGCGCGAAATCGGTCATGTGGTTGTTGAGAAGGAAGCCGCGCACGA
>JAYRKO010000025.1:0-12109 GCA_041905745.1 Tagaea sp.
TCTTCGGCATCGCGCGGTCGGCCTCGTCCGACCAGCCGGCGCGTTCGCGGATGTTGACGAAGCGGATCTCGTTGTCGACGCCCAGTTCCGCGCGCGTCTCGGCGAAGAAGGGGGCTTCCTGCGTGCATGCGACGATCAGTTCGGCGCCCGTCTTCAAGGCGGTCTCGAAATTGCCGATCTGGCCACGGCACAGGATCGTATCGGGTGAGACATCGCCGACATCGGTGCCGACGGCCGCCGAGCACGCCTTGCGCAGCGCTTTGCCGTCGAGCGGCATGGTGCCCGTGCAGTCGCAGACCAGAACGCTCTTCCCGGCGATTTCCATGAACCTATGTTGCAAAGGCCGACGGGACGATCAAGGCCATTCTGGGACCCTTGAACGGACGGCAGCGCGGCGCCATTCTGGATCGCATGACGGACGATTTCCTGCTGATGCCCAATCCGGCCGATACGCGGCTTGTCGAGCGCGTGCGCGGCGTCGACCAGTCCGGCGCACCGATCGAAACGTCGGTCGTCGTCGAGCGGCCGCTGACGCTCTATCTCAATTCGCGCGAAATCGTCACGATGATGACGATCGCCGACTATCCCGAATATCTCGCGGTCGGTTACCTGCTGAACCAGAACATGATCGGCGAGGGCGAACGGATCGTCGGCGTCGAGCACGATACCGAGCTCGACGTCGTCGTGGTGCGCACCGACCGCACGACCGATTTCGAGGACAAGCTGCGCAAGAAGACGCTGACGTCGGGCTGCGCGCAGGGCACGGCGTTCGGCGACCTGATGGAGAAGTTCGACCGCGTGTCGCTCGATCCGGCGGCGCGCCTGCGCACCTCGTCCCTCTACCGTCTGCTGCGCAAGATCAACACCGCGCCGTCGCTCTATCTGGAGGCCGGTGCGATCCACGGCTGCGTGCTGTGTGCCGACGACCGACCGCTCGTCTACATGGAGGATGTCGGTCGCCACAACGCGGTCGACAAGATCGCGGGCTACATGTACCGCCACGGCATCGACGCGGCCGACAAGATATTCTACACGACCGGCCGGCTGACCTCGGAAATGGTCATCAAGACGGTCCAGATGGGGATCCCGATTCTCGTTTCGCGCTCCGGCTTCACCGCTTGGGGCGTGGAACTTGCGCGAAAGGCCGGCCTCACGCTCGTCGGCCGGGCGCGCGGGGCGCGCTTCGTCGTGCTTTCAGGCGCCGAGCGGATCGAATTCGACGCCGACGCACGCTCGGTCGCCGAGGAGGATGCGCGTACGCGTCGCAAGGGAAGCCGGGATGAAGAGTGAGACGGTCGGCGTCGTTCTCGCGGGCGGGCGGTCGACGCGCATGGGCGGCGGCGACAAGTGCCTGCGCGACCTCGGCGGGCGTCCGATCCTCGCGCATATCGTCGAACGCGCGCGCGGACAGGTCGACGCGCTCGTCCTGAACGCCAACGGTGATCCGGCGCGCTTTGCGCCGTTCGACCTGCCGGTTGCGGCGGATACGATCGACGGCTTTGCGGGGCCGCTTGCGGGCGTGCTCGCCGGGCTCGACTGGGCGGCGGCCAATAGACCCGCTGCCACGTGGGTCGCGAGCTTTGCCTCTGATGCTCCGTTTTTTCCGCGCGATCTCGTCGCGCGGATGCTTGCTGCCGTCGACGGCAATACGGCCGACATGGCGTGCGCGGCCTCGGGCGGGCAAGCGCATCCGGTCTTCGGGCTCTGGCCCGTCGCGGCACGCGGCGCGCTGCGTGCCGCGATGACCGAAGAGCGGATATTCAAGGTCGATCGCTGGACGGCGCGTTACAGGCTGGTGACGGTCGAGTACGATGTTGCGCCGTTCGACCCGTTCTTCAACGCCAACAGTCCGGACGATCTGGAGACGGCGCGGCGGATGGTCGGGAGCGTGCCCGCATGAGCCAGGAAACACCCGTCGTTTCGCGCGACGAAAGGATGCCGGTCGGCCTCCTCGTCGCGTCGCAACCGCCGAAGACGGCCTGGGGCGAGGAACAGTGGAAGCCGTTCGACGTCGTTCCCGGTTTCGCGGAGGCGGCGCCGTGGACGCGCGTGCGCGAGGAGGGCGGGGCGACGATCTGGTTCGCGGGTCAGTTCGAACTGCAGCTGCATCCGGCCGAAACCGTGATGTATCGCGAAAATCTCGCCGGCGATGCGCCGTCGGTCTACGTCGTCTTGCGGCGCGATCCGTCCCAGCCGGCGCCGGGCATCGTCGTGCGGCACGTCACTGCCAGCCCCGGCGAGGCGGAGGCCTTCACGGTCGACGGCGTGCATTCGGTCGACAAGGTCGCGATGCCGCCGGCGCTGGTTGCGTGGCTGACGGCCTATGTCGCGGCCTATCACGTCGAAACGAACTTCAAGAAGCGCAAGCGGACGAACATCGATCCGCGCAAGGGCTTCGGCCGGGGTGCCGAAGGCAACGACTATCGTGCGTCGTTTGCCCAGAAGGAGAACGATGGCTGATCGTCGCGACCGCCCGGAAGGGTTCGTCGGGCGCTGGGCGCGCCTGAAGGCCGAAACGCGCGCCGAAGAGGCGACGCGCGTCGTCCCGCCGGTCGAGCCGGCATTGTCGCCTGCGGTCGAGGGAGAGGCGCTTGCCCCGCAGGCGTCCGCCGAAGCGGCGCTGCCGACGCGCGAGGATGCACCCGAGACGGCCGCGCCGGAGAAGGTGGAACTGCCGCCCGTCGAAACGCTGACGCGGGAATCCGATTTCAGCCTGTTCATGCGGTCCGACGTGAGCGCCGATCTGCGCACGCAGGCGCTGCGGCGGCTCTGGTCGCTCGATCCGCATTTCGCGACGATCGACATCTCGGAATGCCACTCGATCGACTTCAACGCCGTACCGACGTTTCCCGAAGGGCTGAAGAACACGATCTACCGGATCGGCTCGGGTATGGTCGAAGCGGTCGAGGAGATCGAACGGAAGGAAGCCGAGAAGGCGAAGCTAGCGGCCGCTCTACCGTCCGAATCGACGCCTGACGAGCCGCCGGTTCCCGCGAAGGCCGAGGGGGATCCCGAGGTTTGATTGCTGCACTGCGGAAGCACGTCCGCGCAGCCTCGATTGTCCTGCCAAATTCCGATCGATCCGACTTGTGCAGCGCACAATCAAATTAACCTACAAAGCGCTTGTTGACTAAATCGACCTTCACCTTATCTACTAAGGTGCTTGTTGGCGCTTTGTCGTTCCGGATCAAGGGCGTCGGCGAGCGAGCCAAGACCAATAAAAAGCGGCGGGGACGCCGGACAGGCCAGGAACGCACACAGCGATGGATCTGTTGGAGAAATTCACCGTATTTACAGGCTCGGCTTTGCCGACCGACACATTTGTAATGGTGTCGGCATGAGCGAGCTTGCCGGTCTTGCCGCACTGGAGCGTGCAATCTCGGTTGCCGGCGGGCAATCGGCGCTCGCCCGGAAGATCGGCAAGTCGCAGGGCCATGTCTGGCACTGGCTGAAGGTCGCCAAGCGTGTACCCGCCGAAGCGGTCCTTGCCATCGAAGAGGCGACGGGCGTTCCGCGCCACGAACTTCGGCCCGACGTCTATCCGCAAACAGGCGAGGTCGCGACGAAATCGGTGGAACCGGAAATCGAAATCGACAGCGACGAGGCGCTTCGGGCGGCGTGGTACGCACTGCTCGGCGAGGTGCTTTCGGACGCGCCGACGGCCGACCTTCTCGCGCGTCTTGGCGCGATGGAAGGCGACGGCAGCGATCTGGGTGAACACGTTACGGCGCTTGCGGCCGTGGCGCGCAAGACCAACATCCGCGAGGCTTCGGACGAGTTCCACGACCTATTCGTCGGGCTCGGGCGCGGTGAACTCCAGCCCTACGCCTCCTATTATCTGACGGGCTTCCTGCACGAGAAGCCGCTGGCGAAGCTGCGCGGCGACATGGCGCGCCTCGGCATCGCGCGCGCTGGCGACCGGCCAGAGCCGGAGGACCACATCGCGTCGCTGTGCGAGATGATGGCTGGCCTGATCGTCGGTTCGTTCGGTGCGCCGGCTTCGATCGCCGAACAGAAGCGTTTCTTCGACGCGCACATCGCGCCGTGGGCCGAAAAATTTTTCGCCGACCTGGCGATCGCCAAGGCGGCGCGTCTTTACATGCCGATCGGACAGGTCGGACGGGTGTTCATCGAGATCGAACGCGAAGCCTTCGCCATCGGCGAGGGAGAGCGTTCGGAAACGTTTGCGGGATAGAGAGGCAGAAGACCATGAGCCAGACCCCCGATAGCAAGGCGGCATCGCGCCGCGAATTCTTCAAGGCAGCCGGTCTCGGCGCCGTCGCGGCAGGTGCCGCCGGCGTTGCCGGCGCGTCGCCCGCGAAAGCGGCTGCGGCGTCTTCCGAGCCGGCGGCGGGCTACGCCGAAACGGCGCACGTGAAGACCTATTACGACCTGGCGAAGTAACGGGAGGACGCAAGAGATGCTCACGAAGAAGTCCGCCGGCCGTACCGCCGGTTCGCGTCTGACCGCCGCCTTCGCCGGAACGACGGGCGGCGCGCTCGACCGCCGCGCGTTCCTGCGCCGCTCCGGTCTCGTGGCGGGCGGCGTGGTCGCCGCCTCGACGCTCAAGCTCAAGACGGTCGAAGCGGCCGGCGCGTTCGGTCCGCCGAAGGCCGGCGTCGAGACGAAGATCGTCAAGAACATGTGCACGCACTGCTCGGTCGGCTGCACGGTGACGGCCGAAGTGCAGAACGGCGTGTGGACGGGGCAGGAGCCGACCTTCGACTCGCCCATCAATCTCGGCGCGCACTGCGCGAAGGGCGCGGCGATCCGCGAACTCGTGCACGGCGACCGCCGCCTCAAGTACCCGACGAAACTCGAGAACGGCCGCTGGGTCCGGATCAGCTGGGAGCAGGCCATCAACGAGGTCGGCGACCGCCTCCTCAAGATCCGCGAAACGGCGGGGCCTGACTCGGTCTACTGGCTGGGCTCGGCGAAGTTCACGAACGAGGCTGCCTACCTGAACCGCAAGTTCGCGGCATTCTGGGGCACGAACAATTCGGACCATCAGGCGCGCATTTGCCATTCGACGACGGTGGCGGGCGTCGCGCAGTCGTGGGGCTACGGCGCGCAGACGAATTCCTACAACGACATCCAGAACTCGCGCTCGACGTTCCTCATCGGCGGCAATCCGGCCGAGGCGCATCCCGTCTCGATGCTGCACGTGCTGCGCGGCAAGGAGCAAAACCAGGCGCCGTTCATCGTGTGCGATCCGCGCTTCACGCGTACGGCTGCGCACTCGACCGAACACGTGCGCATGCGTCCGGGCACGGACATCCCGCTGATCTGGGGCATCCTCTGGCACGCGATCGAGAACGGCTGGTCGGACCACGAGTTCATCCGCCGCCGCGTCTACGGCTGGGACGACGTCAAGAAGGAAGTCGCCAAGTACACGCCCGAAGAGGTCGAGCGCATCACCGGCGTGCCCGGCTCGCAGTTGCGCCGTGTCGCGCAGACGCTGTGGAACAACCGGCCCTTCAGCATCGTCTGGTGCATGGGCGGTACGCAGCACACGGTCGGCTCGGCCAACGTTCGCGCCTACTGCATCATGGCGATGAATTTCGGGACGATCGGCACTTCCGGCGGCGGCACGAACATCTTCCGCGGCCACTGCAATGTGCAGGGTGCGACCGACCTCGGCCTCGATATCCTGAACCTGCCCGGTTACTACGGCCTGACCGAGCAGGCATGGCGCCATTTCGCACGCCAGTGGGGTGTTTCTTACGAGTACATGCTCAGCCGCTTCAAGTCGAAGGCGCTCATGGAGATGCCCGGCGTGCCTGAATCGCGCTGGCACGATCTTGCACTCGAGGACATGGCGAACCTTCAGGGCCAGCCCGAACCGCTGAAGGCGATGATCTTCTGGGGGCACGGCGCCAACACGCAGACGCGCGGCCCCGACGGCAAGAAGGCGATGGAGAAGGTCGACACGCTCGTCGTCATCGATCCGCATCCCGTGCAGATCCCGGTCATGGCGGCCGAGCGCAAGGACGGCGTCTACCTGCTGCCGGCCTGCACCTCGCTCGAGATGAACGGCAGCCGCACGGCGTCGAACCGGTCGCTGCAATGGGGCAGCCAGATCGTCGAGCCGATCTTCGAATCGAAGAACGACTACGAGATCATGTATCGCTTGGCCGAGAAGTTCGGCTTCGCGAACGAGATGTTCAAGAACATCAAGGTCGTCGACAAGAAACCGGTCGCCGAGGACATCCTTCGCGAGATCAACAGCACGTGCTTCACGGCCGGCTATTCGGGCCAGAGTCCGGAGCGTCTCAAGGCGCACATGGCAAACCAGCAGATCTTCGACAGGATCTCGCTGCGCGCCACGAAGGACGTGCCGGCCCAGGGCGACATGGCCGCGATCAAGAAGGACGAGTTCTACGGCCTGCCGTGGCCGTGTTGGGGCAAGCCCGAGCACGGCCACACCGGTTCGCATGTGCTCTATGACCAGTCGATCCCGGTCGCGAAGGGCGGCGGAAATTTCCGCGTTCTCTTCGGCGCCGAGCGCGAAGGCGTAAGCCTGCTCGCCGACGGCGTTTTCTCCGCCGGTTCGGAGATCAAGGACGGCTATCCGGCCTTCAGCTACGGCATGCTCAAGCGGCTCGGCTGGGATAAGGATCTGACGGACGCCGAACGCAAGGAGATCGAGGAAATCGGCCAGATGGTGTTCGGCGGCAACACCGACAACGTGGCCTGGAACTTCGACACCTCGGGCGGCGTCATCCGCGTGGCGATCCTCCACGGCTGCGATCCGAAGGGCAACGCGCGCGCCCGCGCCAACGTGTGGAACTTCCCCGATCCGGTTCCCACGCACCGCGAACCGCTCTACTCGCCCGATCGCCAGCTCGTGGCGAAGTATCCGACCTACACCGACCGCGTTCTGCATCGCGTTCCGACGCTCTTCAAGTCGATCCAGGACCGCGACGTCTCCAAGCAGTTCCCGATCGTCCTCACGTCGGGCCGACTGGTGGAATACGAGGGCGGCGGCGACGAGACGCGTTCGAACAAGTGGCTTGCGGAACTGCAGCAGCAGATGTTCGTCGAGATCAATCCGGCCGATGCGGGCCGCATCGGAGCGAAGAACAACGACGACGTCTGGGTGTTCGGTCCGGAAAACAACGCCCGCGTCAAGGTCAAGGCGCTGGTCACCGAACGTGTCGGCCGCGGTGTGGCGTGGATGCCGTTCCACTTCGCCGGCCACTGGATGGGCAAGGACATGCGCTCGGCCTATCCGCAGGGGACCGATCCGATCGTGCTCGGCGAGGCGGTCAACACCGTCACGACCTACGGCTACGATCCGGTGACCCAGATGCAGGAAACCAAGACCACACTGTGCCGTATCGAGAAGGCCTAAGGGCTAGGGAGCGATTGACATGGCTCGTATGAAGTTCCTCCTCGACGCGGAGCGGTGCATCGAGTGCAACGCCTGCGTCACCGCCTGCAAGAACGAACACGAGGTGCCGTGGGGCATCAACCGGCGGCGTGTCGTCACGCTCAACGACGGCAAGCCGGGCGAGCGGTCCATCTCGATGGCATGCATGCACTGCACGGACGCGCCGTGCATGGCCGTGTGCCCGGTGGACTGCTTCTACAAGACGGCCGAGGGCGTGGTCCTGCACTCGAAGGACCTGTGCATCGGCTGCGGCTACTGCTTCTACGCGTGCCCGTTCGGCGCGCCGCAGTATCCGCAGGCCGGCAATTTCGGCACGCGCGGCAAGATGGACAAGTGCACCTTCTGCTCGGCCGGCCCGGAGCCGTCGAACACCGAGGCGAGCTACGCCAAGTACGGCCGCAACCGTCTGGCGGAGGGCAAGCTGCCGCTGTGCGCCGAGATGTGCTCGACCAAGGCCCTGCTCGCCGGCGACGGCGACGTGATCGCGGGCATCTACCGCGAACGCGTGATGACCCGCGGCTACGGGTCGGGCGCCTGGGGGTGGGCGACCGCCTACGGCGAAGGTTCGCGGACCTGATGTTAACCGCCGTTTCGCGCGTGCCGCCCGGCGGGCGGCCGCGCGGATGGCCCGACTTTCTGGATGGGTTTGAGCATGTCGAGCGGAACGAAAAACGTCTGGTGGCTGGTCGCGGCGCTGTTGCTTGTCGTGGCGGTCATGTTTAGTGCGCGCGATCAGGGCCTGCCCGAAGGCGCGCAGGGCAGCTATCTGGGCCGGGACGTCAAGCAGGCGCAGGCCGTGCCCACGCCGGCGCGCGACGCGCTTGCGGGTCGCGCCAACTCTGTGTCGCGCTACTAGGCAGCCAACGGGGAGGATTGAAATGAATCTCGCAGCGACTTTCCGTGGTCTTGCCTTCGCGATCGTGGCCCTTGCGGCCGTCTGCGCGGCGATGCCCGTCGACGCGCAGACGCCGCCGCCGGCGCCGGTGAAGGCGTCGACGACGCCGCCGGTGAGCACCACCAGCAACGCGCAGATACCGCCGGCACCGCAGGGCACCTACCAGAGCCCGTCGCAGCGCCCCGAGGCCGGGTTGATGACCAGCGATGCCGAACTGTTGCATGCGCTGGCGCCGACGCGCGGTCTCGTCAGCATTCCCGACCAGAAGGCGGCGACGCTCATCCAGCCCGGCGGCCGTGATTGGCGCCAGACCGTGAAGGGCCCGATCCGGGTCTGGGGTTCGTGGCTGATCCTCGGCATGGTGTGCGTGCTGATCGCGTTCTACCTGACGCGCGGCAAGATCATGGTAGACAGCGGTCTTTCCGGCCGCACGATCGAGCGGTTCAACGCGTTCGAGCGGTTCGTCCACTGGCTCACGGCCGGCGCCTTCGTCGTGCTCGCCGTGTCGGGCCTGAACATCACGTACGGTCGCTACGTGCTCATGCCGCTGCTGGGGCCGGATCTTTTCGCCTCGCTCGCGGCGCTGCTGAAGTACGCGCACAACTACCTGTCGTTCGCGTTCATGCTCGGCGTGGCGCTGATGTTCGTCATGTGGGTTCGCCACAACATCCCGTCGCGCCTCGACCTGCAGTGGCTCGCTGTCGGCGGCGGGCTGTTCGCCAAGGGCGTCCATCCGCCGGCGGACAAGTTCAACGCCGGCCAGAAGGCGATCTTCTGGGCCGTGGTCGCGGGCGGCGTCGCGCTCAGCATTACGGGCGTGTGGCTCCTGTTCCCGTTCCGCTTCGGCGACGTCGCCGACATGCAGACGATGCAGGTGATCCACGCGATCGTCGGCCTCCTGCTGACGACCGTCATCATCGCGCACATCTATATCGGTTCGCTCGGCATGGAGCAGGCGTTCGATGCGATGGGCACGGGCCAGGTCGACGAGAACTGGGCCAAGGAGCATCACGGCGTATGGCTCGCCAAGATGAAGGGCCAGGCTGCGCCGACCTACCGGATGGGACACGACTGAATGCGCTTCTTCGAGGGGCCCGCGCCGGGAAACCGACGCGGGCCCTTTTCGTTTTTTCTCGCCGGCATTTTCGCCGTATCGCTCGGTGCGGCGCCGCTGCGGGCGGAGATGGCGGGCCACGGCGCGATGGTCAACGCGATCGCCGTCTCGCCCGACGGCACGCGCGTTCTCACCGGTTCCTGGGACTACACGCTGCGTCTTTGGGACCTGCGCACGCAGGGTGAGGTGCGCGCGTTCAACGAGCATGCGGCTTCCGTAAACGGCGTCGCGTTTCTGCCCGACGGCCGGCACGCGCTTTCCGCGAGTTGGGATTCGACGTTGCGGCTGTGGGACCTCGACAGCGGGCTTTCGCTGCGGACCTTCGTGGGCCACAAGGCGAACGTGTCCGCAGTGTCGGTCAGTCCCGACGGGCAGCGCGCGGTTTCGGCCAGTTGGGACCGGACGCTGGCGGTGTGGGACATCGCGACGGGCCGGCTGCTCCGGCTTCTAGAAGGGCACACGGCAAACGTGATGGCCGCGGCTTTCCTTCCGGACGGACGTACGGTCCTTTCGGGCAGCTACGATATGACGCTGCGCCTGTGGGACAGCGAGACGGGGCGCGAGCTTGCCGTCCTCGAAGGACATACGAACAGCGTCAACGCCGTCGCCGTATCCGCCGACGGCCGGATCGCCGCATCGGCATCAACCGACGGAACGGTACGGATTTGGGATCTTGCGCAATGGCGCGAAATCGCAGTCCTCGAAGGGCACAGGGGCTTCGTCACATCCGTGGCGCTGTCGCCGGACGGCAAATTCGCGCTTTCGGGCGGTGGCGACCGGAGCATGCGGCTTTGGGAAGTGGCGGCGGGTCGGCAGATCCGCGAATTCGTCGGCCACAAGAAGCCGGTCTGGAGTGTGGCGTTCGTGCCCGGCGGCCGCTTGGCGGTCTCCGCCGGCTACGACGAGGTCGCGAAGGTCTGGAATCTCGACACGGGCGAGGAGGTTTCCCCGCACTGAGCGCTCGAAACGAAACGGCCCGCCACAGGGGCGGGCCGCTTCACGCTTCGATCGGATGCGCAGTCAGAGGCGGACGCTTACCGGTGCGACATAGCGTTCGGCCGCGGTCATCTGCATCGAGCCGAGGAAGAAGTGCGCTCCGATCGCCACGACCAGCGCGACCGCAAATCCGAGGAACATGGATTTCATCGGGATCTCCCGTCAGGGGTTCTTCTGCCCGGATCCGAACGGCGTCCGAGTACGAAGTGAAAATAGCATATTCTTTATGTTTTTCAAGATATTCGCCGTAGCGGCTCAAGGTGTCGTCGCACCGCGCAGATAGGCAATGAGGTCGGCGCGGTCGGCGTCGAGCGTCAAGCCGCCATACATCTTCGTCCCCGGCACGAAACCCTCCGAATCCTTCAGAAAGGCATCGAGAGTCGTCTCGTTCCAGACGATGCCGGATTTTCTCAGCGCGTCGGTGTAGCGGAAATCGGAGACTGCTCCCGCCGTCCGCCCGAACAATCCGGCCAGACGCGGACCCACGCGGTTCCGTCCGCCCTGTTCGACCGTGTGGCAAGTGGCGCACTTGCGGAAGATCTCGCGGCCGCGCACCGCATCGGCGGCCGACGCCGGGGCAGCCGTCCCAAGGCAGGCCAGCAGGCCGAATGCGAGGGCGCGCATCATGACGGCGGCGTGTCGGGTTCGGCCGGTTCGAGATCGACGGCATCCGCATTGATTAGCGTTTTGCCGCGGTGTTCGAAATTGATCGTCACGCGCGGACCGATCGCCGATTGGACCTGACCCAACCCCCAGTCGGGTCGGTCGGGATGCCGCACGAAGGCGCCGGGAACAAGATGTCGCATGGGTTCGATCCTAGCGCGCAACCCGCCGAACTTGAAACGCAGAACCGTTTCGGGCGAGTGTCGGGAGCCATGATCGAGAAAAACGAACTGCGGCTTGTCGAACTCGTTGCCGCACGCATCAGCCACGACCTTGTCGGCCCCGTCGGCGCGACGGTCAACGGCATCGAACTGCTTTCCGACGGCGAGGCCGCCGATCCCGAGGTCGTCCGCCTCATCGGGCAATCGGCGCGCCAGGCAAGCCGCCGTTTGCAGGTCTTCCGCGCCATCTACGGCACGGCGGGTGCGCTGCCGGCCGGCGCGCCGTTCGCCGCGGCAAGCGGCCTGCTGGCGGCGATGCTCGAAGGTGAAAAGGCCGCTTCGGCCGCATGGTCGGTCGATCCGGCGCTGGAGGCCTCGGCCGGGCGTGCGGGGGCGCGCGTGACGCTACTGGCCGCCTTCCTGCTGGTCGAGGCGCTGCCGCGCGGCGGCGAAATCAACGTGGCGGCAAAGCAGGTCGACGGCACAGCGCGCATCGAGGTTTCCGGGCTTGGAACGGGGGCGCGCTTCTTCGAGGAAGTGCAGTCGGCCCTTGCCGGCAAGGTGCCGGTCGACGAGCTGACGGCGAAGTCCGCACCGGCCGAAATACTGCGCCGACTGGCCGCAGGCATCGGTGGCCAGCTTGGCGTTGCCTCTGAACGCGACAAGCTGATGATTTCAATCGTATTTCCGGCATTGGGCGAAGACTGAAGCGGGTCCGGCTACGGTTGGCGCCGCCGCGCCCGTCGGCTATACCTTTCACGGTAAGGTTCGATCCGACGGCGGTCCCGGCGCGCATTCACGCCGGATCGTCGATGATGCGGTGCCGGACCGGAGGGGTTCGATGAAGTCGTTCTTGGTCGTTGATGATTCCCGCGTGATCCGAAACG
>JAYRKO010000026.1:0-12013 GCA_041905745.1 Tagaea sp.
TCGGCGCGCGACTTGCCGACCTCGACGAGGCAAGCAATGCCGAGTTCGTATTTGCGCTTCTCGACGGCCGCGGCGACGGCGCGCAATGCGCTCACCCGGCTGGGCCAGTCGCGCCGCGCCCATTCGGAGCAAGCCTTTCGCGCCGCCGAAACGGCCCGGTCGACCGCATCGGCATCTGCCTCGACGAACGTTCCGAGCCCTTGCCCGGCATCGATGGGACTTGTTGCCGAATAGCGCCGTCCGCTTTCATCGGCACGGCCGCCGATCCGGTTCGGGTGGAAAGCGCCGAAACGCGCTTTCACCGCGGGAATTTCCCGGTCCAGAAAATCGTGCAGCGTCGAAAAATCGACCCCGATGTTCGAATAGGTCACGCGCGGCAGATTCGGCCTGTCGCCCATCGTTCATGTCCTCGTTCGTGCAATTTCAGAAAAGACTACCCTGCCGACCGTCCGTCCCGCTCTTCTTCGTCGTCCGCTTGGGCGATTCGTCTGCCGCGGGCACGGCATCCGGGGCGGGCTCCACACAACCTTGATCGTCGTGCCGGACGTTGTTCACATATGTCGACACGCGAACATGGGAAAGCCATTCGCTCGGCGGCGCCTTCACCAGCGCGCGCGCATCGACGGCGGGGTCAAGCCATGCGGCGTAGTCCTGCGGCGCCAGAATGATCGGCACCCGATCGTGGAACTGCGACATGATCGAATTCGCGGCGGTATTGACGATGGTGAATGTTTCCAGGACTTCGCCCACTGGCGGGATCCAGCGCTCCCAGAGGCCCGCGAATGCGAACGGCACGCCGGTCCGCATGCGGAACAGGACCGGCTGTTTCGACTTCGCGCCGACGGTCTGCCATTCGTAGAAACCGTCGGCCGGTATCAGGCAACGGCGCTGCCGGAACGCCTGCTTGAATGCCGGCTTCTCGTGCACCGTCTCGCCGCGCGCGTTGATCATGTGGCTTTGCAGCGACGTATCTTCGGCCCAGTACGGCACCAGCCCCCAATTCAGCATCCGGATCTCGCGCCCGCCGTCGGATCCAAGCCGGATCACGGGTGCCGCCTGTGTCGGCGCGATGTTCCAGCGCGGCTGGAGATTCGGCGATGCCCCCAGAAAGGCGAACAGTTCCCGAAGCGCCTCGACCGGCGTCGTCAGCGTATATCGACCGCACATGCGGGTATTGTACGTCAATCGCCGCCGTCGTACGACAGGCCGGTCATGTCCTTCGATCCGAAAAACGCCCCGGCCCTGCGGCCGGCCATCGCCGATCTGGCGCGCCGCGCCGGCCTCGCGATCCTCGAAATCTACGACGCCGGATTTTCGGTCCGCGACAAGGCGGACCGGACGCCCGTTACGGATGCCGACGAGCGATCCGAAGCGTTGATCCTCGCCGGGCTCCGGGAACTGACGCCCGATATTCCCGTCGTCGGGGAGGAGTCTTTCGCGCGTGGCGAAAAGGCGTTCGTCGGCCCCCCGCCGCCGCAATTCTGGCTCGTCGATCCGCTCGACGGCACGCGCGAATTCGTCGCCCGAAACGGGCAATTTGCCGTCAATATCGGCCTGATCTCGAACGGCCGACCGCTTCTGGGGGTCGTCCATTCGCCCGTCGAAGGCATCGTCTGGTCCGGATGCGTCGGCACCGGTGCATTCAGGCAGGCCCGGGACGGCCGCGAAGCGGCGATCCGGGCGCGGGCAAAGCCGGCAGACGGGATCGTCGTCGTCACGTCCCGCAGCCATTCCTCGGGCGCCGAGAGCGCCGTCGCCAGCGCCCATATGGTCGCCGAACATCGCAAGTTGGGCGCCGCCGTCAAGTTCGGACTCCTCGCGGAAGGAGCCGCCGACCTCTATCCGCGAATGGGGCCCACGAGCGAATGGGATACCTGCGCTGGCGAGGCTATCCTCGTTGCGGCCGGCGGGCATGTCGAACGACCGGACGGACGCCTGCTCGAGTACGGAAAGCCCGGCTTCCGCAATCCCGATTTCGTCGCGCGCGGCGCCTGGTAGCCGAAGCGGGCCACACCCGCTAAAATCCTTGGATCCCACGAAGGAGACCGTGCCGCCGTGAGCCGCGTCCGAGACATTGCCGCCGAGGAACTGCCCCCCGATGCCGCCGCCGTCTATCGGCGCTACGTGGCCGAATACGGGCCCTTCGCCAATCAGGTTGCGGTGCTGGCTCATGTTCCCGCCGCCGTGCGGCACCTGCCGGCCATGCTGATGGAATTGCGGGCCGCGGCAACACTTCCGCGCCGCTATCTGGAACTGGCCATCGTCGTGGTTTCGAAGCGCAACGCCTGCCACTACTGCGTCGGCCATCATGTGCCCATGCTGGCGGTCGAGGGCGTGCCGGCCGAAGCGGTCGCCCAGATCCCCGAACGGGTCGACCATCCTGCGCTGACCGACATCGACCGGCTCGTGATCGCCTATTCGGCGGCGGTCAACGACGATCCGCACCGCATCCGGGACGCGATGCACGCCGATCTGCGCCGGAATTTCAGCGAAGCGCAGATCGTCGAGTTGACGCTGCGGATCACGCTTACCGGTTTCTTCAACAAATTCTCCGAAGCGCTCGGCATCGAAGAAGAGCCAGCCGACGAAGCGGCGGCCCAGTAACCGCTAGCGGCCAAGGCCGGCATGGCCGGCAATTTCTGCGGCCAACCGCGTCAATTCCTGCGCGGCCGTGGAGCCGGGCTCGGCCTCTGTCACGCCAAGCCCCTGCCCCAGACTCGACGCATAGGCGGTCCGGTTTCCCAAGACGATGTTGGCCACTGGCGTTTCGCTCTGTACGAGCTTGCGCGCGACCTCGTCGGCCAGCAGGGAGCGCGGCGGCATCCGGTTCACGACCAGAAGCGCCGCGCGCCGTTCCGCCTTGGCGAGATCGAGCGTCGGAACGGTGGCCCACAGGTCCATCGGCGAAGGCTGAACCGGAACGACGACCAGATGGGAATAGCGGATTGCCGTGCGGGAATCGCTTTGCGCATGGGGCGCGGAGTCGACGACGACGACGTCGTGCTCGCGCGACAGTCGGTCGAGTTCGTGCGGCAGCCGCCATCCCGACAGCCGCGCGAAAGCGAAACCGAGCCCGGTTTCCGGGCGCGCGCGGGCACGCAGTTCCGTCCACAATGCGAATGAGCCCTGCGGGTCGATGTCGACGGCCGCGACCGCCATGCCGGCCTGCGACCACGCCGCGGCCAGATGCGCGGCCAGCGTCGTCTTGCCGGCCCCACCCTTCTGTTGCGCGATCGTCACGACTTTTCCGGCCATCCGGCCACAATGCGCTGCCGGCCTCGCCGGAAGCAAGCGCGCATGCTAAAGGCCGGGGCGATGGGTGTCGTGAAACCAACGAAGCGGGCGATCCGAGGGGCGGCTGCGGCGCTGCGCGCCGGCCGTCTCGTCGCCTTTCCGACCGAGACCGTCTACGGGCTCGGCGCGCGCGCGGACGATCCCGGTGCCGTGCTGCGGCTCTATGCCGCGAAGGGTCGCCCCCGATTCAATCCGCTGATCGCGCATGTCGGCACGCTCGCCGATGCGCGCCGTCTCGTGCGCATGGATGCACGCGCCGAGCTTCTCGCGCGTCGCTTTTGGCCGGGGCCGCTGACCATGGTCCTGCCGCGACTGCCCGGTGCCGGGGTCTGCCGGCTTGCCAGTGCCGGCTTGCCGACGCTGGGGGTACGAATTCCCGATCACCCGGTCGCGCTCGACCTGCTGCGTGCGACAGGAGTGCCTGTCGTCGCGCCGAGCGCCAATCCGTCCGGCAGGCTTTCCCCGACCCGCGCGTCGGATGTCGCGCGGACGCTCGGCGGTCGCGTGACGACGGTGCTGGACGGCAGCCCGTGCCGTGTCGGCCTTGAGTCCACGATCGTCGACCTCACGGGTCTTCGCCCACGCCTGTTGCGGCCGGGCGGAATTGCGCGCGAAGCGATCGAGCTTCTAATCGGCCCGCTGGCGGAACGCGGGAATGCGATTGTTGCGCCCGGCATGCTCGAAAGCCACTACGCACCACGTGCGCGCATCCGGCTCGACGCGACGGACGCTCGGCCCGGCGAGGCGTATCTCGGCTTCGGCCGCATGCCGGCACTCCCGACGGATACCCCGGCGCTCAATCTTTCGCCGGCTGCCAATGCAGCCGAGGCGGCCCGCAATCTGTTTTCCTACCTCCAGACGCTTGATCGACCGCACATCCGGACGATCGCAGTCGCACCCATCCCGGACGTCGGACTGGGGCTTGCCGTCCGCGATCGCCTCGCGCGCGCGGCCGCGCCGCGCTAGCCCTCGCGGACCATGTAGACAGCATCGGAACCGTAGCTGCCGAGAACATCGGCATCGGCCGATGCCGCTACGAAGCCGTGCAGTTCCCACAGCGGTTGCGTCCCGTGCACTGCGACGAGGCTGAGTGGGGATCTTTCCGCAACTGCATCCAGCTTCGCGAGCGCATCACCGACAAGCCCGTGGCCTCGCGCGGCCGGCGCAACGGCAATGTCGTGCAGATGCAGCGTCTGCCGTACATGCGGCGCATACTCGACTTGATCGAGACTTGGCGGGCGACCGCGAGCCGACCAGAGGGCAAAGCAATAGCCAACAGGTCCGCTAGGCGTTTGAGCTATAAAGCAGGCCTGCGGTGCGGCCGCGAGTTTGGCGGAGAAAGCGGCGCGCGATTCCGGGTGATCCGGGTAGAGTTCGTCGGCGAGCGTTTCGACGAAATCGAGATCGGACACCAGCATCGGACGCCAGGCAGGAGCGATCCGCGGCGGGGGAATTTGCGAAACGACCATATCGGACATTTAACACGGCATTTTGAGCGAATCCTGCCCGAAAATCGGGCCCGATCGGCGGTCTTGGCTGCCCCAAGCACTCGTCCAAGTGGCGCCGGCGGACGGCTACACCCGGATTTCCATCGAGTCATGTCTTAAAAAGGTTGGGCCGCCGCACCCCCCGGAGCGGCGGCCCTGATCGCGGACCCGGCGACAAAAGCCGACACAAGGCCCGCGAAATACTCGGTGTCGATCGACCGTCACGACACCGTTTGAATACACAAAGAAGTATAGATAACCTCCCCTAGTGCCGCCACGACGATTGGGTCCATTGCGGCGTGTATTTTCGGCAATTTGTTGATCTGGATCAAAGAAGGTTGGCCCTCTACCGCATGTCGCCCCCGCCCGACGACACCGCCCGTCCCAGCGACGAAATCCTCGACCGAATCCGTGCGGTCGTCGGCCCGAAGGGATGGGTGGGCGAGGCGACCGAGATGGCCGCATACGAGTCGGATGCGCGCGGTCTCTTCCCGGGCAAGGCAGCGCTGGTCGTTCGCCCCACTACGACTGAAGAACTCGCCGCCGTCCTGCGTATCTGCAACGCCGCGCGCATCGCAATCGTTCCGCAAGGCGGCAACACGGGGCTTGTCGGCGGCAGCACGCCGACGCCGGGCGGAAACGAAATCGTGCTCTCGCTGTCGCGAATGAACCGCATCCGCGCGATTGACACGGCGAACGATACGATCGCCGTCGACGCCGGATGCATCCTCGCCGACATCCAGAAAGCGGCGGCCGCAGCCAACCGCTATTTCGCCCTTTCGCTCGCGGCCGAAGGAACGTGCCAGATCGGAGGCAATCTTTCGACCAATGCCGGCGGAATAAACGTCCTGCGCTTCGGAATGGCCCGCGAGCAGGTCCTCGGGCTCGAGGTCGTACTTGCGGACGGCCGCATCCTTTCGACCATGAATGCGCTGCGCAAGGACAATACGGGCTACGATCTAAAGCAGATTTTTGTCGGCGCGGAAGGAACGCTCGGGATCATCACCGGCGCGGTCCTGAAGCTCCACCCGGCGCCTCGGGAAGTCGAAACCTGCATGGTTGCCGTCCCGTCGCCGGCTGCAGCGATCGAACTGCTCGGCCGGGCAAAGGCGGGAAGCGGCGGCAATTGTGTCGCCTTCGAACTTACGCAGCGACGGCTGCTCGATTTCGTCTTCGCGCACATTCCCGGAACCACCGATCCGTTGGCCAGCCGTCACGAATGGTATGTGCTTGTCGAGTTCGCCGCCGGCGATATGGGCGGCGCACTCCGGGCCATGGTCGAAAACCTGCTCGAGAAGGCGTTTGCCGACGGCCTCGCGCTCGATGCGGCCGTGGCAGGATCCGAAGCACAACGCCGTGCGCTCTGGCGACTGCGCGAGAGCATGACCGAAGCGCAGAAGCCCGAGGGCGGGTCGATCAAGCACGACATATCCGTCCCGGTCTCGGCCGTTCCCGACTTTCTGGAACGCGCGACTGCCGCTTGCGAAACTCTCGTTCCCGGCTCGCGCGTCTGCGCATTCGGCCATGCCGGCGACGGCAACATCCATTTCAACGTCAGCCAGCCCGTCGGCGCCGACCGGGCCGTGTTTCTGGCGAAGTGGCACGACATGAATCGCGCGGTCCACGACATCGTCGCGTCATATGGCGGGTCCATTTCGGCCGAGCACGGGATCGGTCGCCTCAAACGCGAGGAACTGCCCCATTACAAGGACGCCGTTGCCATCGACCTGATGCGGGCGCTCAAGCGGACATTCGATCCGAACGGCATCCTCAATCCGGGCCGTGTCATTCCCGATCCGTAAGACGCGCTCACGTCGCGCTTTGCGCAACCGCCACGCGTGCTACTTTTGGCCTCGGGAGAACGCCGGGGAACGTCCATGAGCTACAACGCGCCGCTCGCCGAAATGCACTTCGCACTCGATGCCATTGCAGGCATCGACGCACTGGAAGGCTCGCACGCCGGGCCTCCGGATCGCGATACGCTTTCCCAAATCCTCGAAGCTGCTGCAGAATTTGCCGAGAACGAGTTGGCGCCTTTGAACGCGCCGGGAGACAGGGCCGGCGCTAAGCTCGAAAACGGCGTCGTACGGACAGCCCCCGGATTTGCGGCCGCATATAGGCGCTTCGTCGACAACGGCTGGAACGGTCTGCCATTCGCTGAAGCGCATGGCGGTCAAGGCCTGCCTTGGGCACTCGCTGTTGCGGTCCAGGAAATGTGGCAGTCTGCCAACATGTCGTTCGGGCTCTGCCCGCTTCTGACGCAGGGCGCGGTCGAGTTGCTTGCCCACCATGGAAACGAGGGCCAGAAATCGGCCTATCTCGGCCGGCTCGCGACGGGCGAATGGACCGGCACGATGAACCTGACCGAGCCGCACGCAGGTTCGGACGTCGGCGCGCTTCGCACGCGCGCCGAGCGTGCACCCGAAGCCGACGGCTCGCTCGGCGAGGCCTATCGCATCAAGGGCACGAAGATCTTCATCACCTACGGCGAGCACGACATGACGGACAACATCGTCCACATGGTGCTTGCTCGCACGCCCGGCGCCCCGCCCGGCCCCAAAGGGATATCCCTTTTTCTCGTACCCAAATTCCTGCCCGGCGAAGGCGACGGGCAGCTGGGACCGCACAACGATCTTCGATGCGTTTCGCTCGAACACAAGCTCGGCATCAATGCCTCACCGACCTGCGCAATGGCCTATGGGGATTCGGCCGGCGCACTGGGCTGGCGCATCGGGGACGAGGGCAAAGGCCTCGAATGCATGTTCACGATGATGAACAACGCGCGTCTCTCGGTCGGCCTTCAGGGCGTGGCAATCGCCGAGCGCGCCTACCAGGCGGCGCGGACCTATGCGGCAACACGCATTCAGGGCCGCGAGATCGGCGGCGCTTCGGGCGAACCGGTCCAGATCGTCCGGCACCCCGACGTTCGCCGGATGCTCTTGGACATGCGGGCCAAGACGGAAGCCGCGCGCGCCCTCGCCTACTCCGCACATCTCTCCCTCGATCTTGCGGCCAAGGCAAAGGACGGCGACGTGCGCCGACGGCATCAGGCCCGTGTCGATCTCCTGACGCCGGTCGTGAAAGCATGGTCGACCGACATCGGCTGCGACGTCGCCTCGACCGGCGTCCAGATCCACGGCGGGATGGGCTTTATCGAGGAAACCGGAGCAGCCCAGCACCTCCGCGATGCCCGGATCGCACCGATCTACGAAGGCACAAACGGCATCCAGGCCAACGATCTCGTCTTCCGCAAGCTCGCGCGCGACGGCGGCGCCGCAGCGCGGGCATTTCTCGACGAAATCGCGGAAATCGAGGCGGCCCTTGGACAAGTGCCCGGCGAGGACGCCGCCGCGATCTGCGGCCGTCTGGCCGCCGGGCGCGGTTCGTTGAGGTCCGCGATCGAGGCGATCTTGCGCTTGCTGCACGATGAACCGCCGGCAGCAGCGGCAGTGGCCGTCCCGTTCCTCGCCCTTTTCGGGATCGTCGCCGGTGGAGCATTGCTGGCGAAAGGTGCGGCGATCGCCGCACGCCAGCTTGCCGCTGCCCCTGCGGACTCGGCCTTTCTCGAAGCTCGGGTGACCACGGCACGCTACTTCGCCGAATTCGTCCTTTCCCACGCCTCCGGGCACGCGCACGCGATTGCCGACGGCGCGCGCCTCGTGGCGCGAATTCCCGAGGCAAGTTTGTGAATTTTTCTGCGCGTCAGGCCAAAATTTGCTTGCGCCGGGGCGAGATTGGGTCCAAATAGCCAATAGATGCACGGGGCGGTCGATGGAGAGTCGGCGGCCCCTTTTGTCTGTAAGGAATGGGAAGGTGTGGACAAGGAATGGCGACTAAATCGGCGCTGCGAAATCTGAAGGTCGTCGACGGCGAAGCCCGCGCGACCTCCCCCAAGGGCCTCAAGGCCGCGGCGAACGAGCAGTCCCTTTCTGTCCGGAGTACCGGCGAAACCGTCGCCAAGGACCATTTCATCGAGCGCAATGGCGTCAAGTACGCCGGCACGCACCTCCTCGTCGAAGTCTGGGGCGCCAAGAATCTCGGCGACTCGGCCCTGACCGAAGCGGCGCTGCGCGAAGGCGCCACGACGGCCGGCGCGACGATCCTGCACTGCCATCTGCATCACTTCGGACCGAACGCGGGCCTTTCGGGCGTCCTCGTGCTCGCCGAGAGCCATATCTCGATCCACACGTGGCCGGAACGCGAGTATGCGGCCATCGACATCTTCATGTGCGGCGTCTGCGATCCGTATCTCGCAATTCCCGCAATCAAGCGCGCCTTCGAGCCGACGTCGGTCCAGATCGTCGAGAGCCGTCGCGGCGTGATGGCTTGAGCCGGCACTTGGCCGCCAAGCGCAAAAAGATCTGGTTCGACGAGCGGCTTTACGACGATGTCCGTCAGGGCATGTCGGTCGAGCGCGTGCTCTTCCGTGAACGCACTGCGCATCAGGACCTGATCGTCTTTGAAAACCGCACCTACGGGCGGATCCTCGCGCTCGACGGCATCGTCCAGGTGACCGAACGCGACGAGTACGTCTATCACGAGATGATGTCCCATGTGCCCATCCTCGCCCACGGGCTGGCACGGCGCGTGCTGATCGTGGGCGGCGGCGACGGCGGCATCCTGCGCGAGGTCCTGCGCCACCGCAGCGTCGAGAAGGTGACGATGGTCGAGATCGATCGAGCCGTCGTCGACATGTGCCTAAAATGGATGCCGAGCGTCGCCGGACGCGCATTCCGCGACCGCCGGACCGAGCTGGTCATCGACGACGGCGCGCGGTTCGTCGCCGAGACCAAGCAGCGCTACGACGTGATCATCGTCGACTCGACCGATCCGATCGGCCCCGGCGAAGTGCTGTTCACCGAGAAATTCTATCGCGACTGCAAGCGCTGCCTGACGCCGGGCGGAATTCTCGTCAACCAGAACGGCGTGCCGTTCCTCCAGCCCGGCGAAATCCCGATGACGCGCCGTCGTCGCGGCAAGTCGTTCAAGGTTGCCTCGTTCTACATGGCGGCGATCCCGTCCTATTACGGCGGTCTGATGGCGTTGGGTTGGGCCACGGACGATGCACGCAAAGCGGACGTCCCGCTGGCCGTCCTCCGGCGCCGGTTCGCGGCTGCGCGCCTGAAGACGCTTTATTACAGTCCGGACATCCACCGCGGCTGTTTCGCGCTGCCGGCCTTCGTGGCGGAGCTTGCGCGGCGGTGAAGCTCTCGATCTTCACCGTGATGGACCACCATCCGGCGATGACGCGCACGCTGCCCGAACTTTACGCCCAGACGATCCGAGAAGCCGAACTTGCCGACGCGCTCGGATACGACACGTTCTACGTGGCCGAACACCATTTCCACGAATACGGGGCCGTGCCCGACCCGGCCGTCTTTCTCGCGGCACTGGCACCGCGTACACGACGCATCCGTCTGGGTCCGGCGATCGCCGCCCTCGTCTTCCGCCATCCGCTCGCCGTCGCAGAAAGCTACGCGATGCTCGACCAATTGTCCGGCGGGCGTGCCGTCCTTGGCGTCGGTTCGGGCTATCTGAAGCACGAATTCGAGGGATTTGGCGTCGATCCGGCGACCAAAAGGGAGCGCTTCGACACGGGACTGGCCGTGCTCAAATCGGCGCTCGCCGGCCAGACGATCAACGTCCCGCCACGCGACGGCCGGCGGATCCCGCTGCAGGTTGCCGTGCTGCGCAAGGAAGCGGCGTTCCATGTGGGCGCACGCGGCGACGACCTGATGTGCGTGCCGTATGCGTCCGTCGACCGATTCTCGGAAGTGGCCGAAATGGCCGATGCATTCCGCCGCGGCCGCGCCGAAGCAGGAATGCCGGCTACCGCGGAAAGTTCGGTTTGGGCTTTCCATACGTATGTCGCGGAATCCGATTCCGAAGCGCGCGAAGACGCTGCTGCTGCATTCGACCGCTATGTCGCCTCCCGCCTTTACGCAAAGCGGCAGACTTACGACGATATCCTACAATCTGGCCTCGGCCTGTTCGGTGGCATCGAAACCGTCGCCTCGAAGCTTGCGGCATTGGGCGCCATGGGCATAAATCACGTCATGACGCTGACGAGTTTCGGCGGTCTTGCCGAGGAGAAGGTGCGCCGCTCGATGAAGACGATGATGGAGCGCGTATTGCCGCGCGCAGAACAGATCGCGAGAGGATGTTCCGCCCGATGACGGATCTCGCCTTTCTCGGACTCGGCCGCATGGGATTTGCGATGGCGGACCGGCTGGTAAAGGCCGGCCACCGCGTCCGCATCTGGAATCGCACCCGGGAAAAAGCCCGGACGCTGATCGAAGCCGGCGCCGTCTGGGCGGAAACACCGGCCCGTGCCGCCCGGGGCGCGGCGGCGGCGTTCGCCATGCTGGCCGACGATGCGGCATCCCGCGATGTATGGCTCGGCACCGACGGTGCGCTGGCCGCACTGTCCGAAGGTGCCTTCGCGATCGAGTGTTCGACCCTTTCGGCCGCGCATGTCGCCGATCTCGCCGCAAAGGCGCGCACGCGCGGCATTCGCTACGTCGACTGCCCGGTGACCGGCTTCCCCTCGCATGTCGTGGAGGGAAAGCTGACGCTGCTCGTCGGTGCGGACAAAGCCGATCTCGCCGAACTCGGGCCTGTCTTCGGGGCGCTGGCCGGCACTATCCGGCATTTCGGGCCGGTCGGCGCCGGAACGGCCTACAAGCTCATGGTCAATCTCATGGGCGCGGTCCAGATCGCCGCGCTTGCCGAGGGCATCGCACTCGGCAGGCGCCTCGGTCTCGACGACCGTGCCGTCGGCGAGGCGCTCGCCGCCGGTGCCGCAGCAAGCCCGCAGGTCGTCCAGAACATCCCGCGTATGCTGGCGGGCGACTGGGACGCGAATGCCGTCTTTACGGCGGCGCTGCGCCTCAAGGACGCCGCCTACGGCGTGGCGCTTGCGGAAGGGGCCGGTGCGGCAATCCCGCTTGGACGCGCGGCGACGCACTGGTTCGAAGCGGCCAAGCGCCTTTCGCCCGATGCGGATCAGTCGATCGTTCTGAAGGCCGTCGTCAGCGCTTCATGATCGCGCCGGCGATGTCGGCGCCGTCGCTCTTGGCGAGCGACAGGTCGACGTCGAGCAGCACGGCATCGCGCAGCACGGCACGCGTGAAATTCGCGTCGAGAACGTTCGCGCGATGCAGGTTCGCGCCGGCAAAATCGCAGTCCTGGAAGTTCGCGTCGGCGAGGTTCGCGGGCCACAGGCGGCCGGA
>JAYRKO010000027.1:0-11982 GCA_041905745.1 Tagaea sp.
CACGTCGTTTCGCTCCCTCGGGCGAAATCCGTTGACGGCCGTTTCGGCTCGTGCAAACTGGACAACGTCCCTAATGGAACGATGTACCGATAGTATGCGCGTCGTCAAGCCCCAGATCACGCACTGCCTGGCCCTGTTCGAGGCGATGTCGGATGCCGGGCGCAGCCACCGGCTGACCGATCTCGCCCAGACGCTCGATTGCCCGAAGAGCAGCGTGCAGCGCCTGCTCGAACATCTGACGCGCGAAGGCTGGGTGGAGCAGGACGACGGCACCGGCCAATACCGCCTGACGCTGCGTCTGGCCGTGCTCGGCCAGCGTTACATGCAGTCGGCCGGCATCGTCGACGCCACGCAAGGCATCCTCGAACGCGTGGCGCGCGAATCGGGCGAGCTCGTGCGCCTGACGGTCGTCGACGGCGAGCGGCTCGTCTGGATCGGCTCGGCGCAGGGCGCACCCGCCGGGCTCCTCTACCAGCCGTCGATGGGCGGTCGGATCGTTTCGTTCGCGACCGCCAACGGAAAGGCGTGGCTTGCCACGCTCGACGACGAAGCGGCCTGTGCCATCGCACTTGCCGAAGGTTTGGGCCGGAAACGCGAAAATGTCGGTCCGCGCGCGATTTCCACGATCGATGCGTTCCGCCGCGATCTTGCCGGCGTGCGCAAGGCCGGCTTCGCTACGGCGGTCGAAGAAGCCGAGGCGGGCGTGGCGGCCATCGCCGTCGCGATCCGCGATCCGTCCACGGGCCGCGCGATGGGCACGACCAGCATCGCAGGCCCCATCGTGCGCCTGTCGGCCGAACGGCGCCTTCAGCTTGCGAACCTTCTCGATGCGGCGGCGCGCGAACTCGCGCGCGTCTGGCCGCTGGCGCGAACCCAATCCCTTCCCCCGAAGCGGCAGGTGCGGCGATGAACGCGAATTCCGGCATCTCGATCCGCGGCGTGAGCAAGACCTACGGGCGCGGCGCGCACGCCACGCTGGCGCTCTCGCCCATCGACCTCGAAGTGGCGCCGGGCGAGTTCGTCGCCATCGTCGGCCCCTCGGGCTGCGGGAAATCCACGCTGCTGCGGCTCGTGACCGGGCTCGTCGCGCGCTCGGGTGGCGATCTCTCGGTCTTCGGCCAGTCCGTGACGGGTCCCGTCACGGATGTCGGCATCGTCTTCCAGCAGCCGATCCTGCTCGAATGGCGGAACATCCTGGAAAACGTGATGTTCCAGATCGACATGCGCGGGCTCGATCGCGCGACGTATCTTCCCAAGGCGCACAAGCTGCTGGCCGCCGTGGGGCTTGCCGATTTCGCCACGCGCCGGCCCTACGAGCTTTCCGGCGGCATGAAGCAGCGCGCCTCGATCGCGCGCGCGCTCGTCCACGAGCCGCCGCTACTGATGATGGACGAGCCGTTCGGCGCGCTCGACGCGCTGACGCGCGAACAGATGCGCATCGATCTCGAAGCGCTGTGGATGGAGACAAAGAAGACCGTCGTCTTCATCACCCATTCGATCGACGAAGCCGTGCTGCTTGCCGACCGCGTGGTCGTCATGTCGCCGCGCCCGGGCCGGATCGAGAAGATCATGAATGTCGACATGCCGCGCCCGCGCGGCCTTACGGCGCGAAAAGATCCGCGCTTCGTCGCCATCGCCGACGCGATCACCGAAATCTTCCTCGAACGCGGCGTCTTGCAGCGCCACGCCTCGTGACGCCGTCCGCCTTCATCGACGCGGTCTGCGCCGAGCAGCGCGCGACCTTCGCGAAGCTCGATGCCGGCGCCGTCGACGCGCTCGTCGGCGAACTCGACGGGGCGCGGCGCGTGTTCCTCTACGGCATCGGCCGCACGGGATTGATGGTGCAGGGCTTCGCGATGCGCCTCGCACAATGCGGCCTCGATGCGCATTTCGTCGGCCAGCTTGCGGCACCACCGGCCGGAGCAGGCGACCTGTTCCTTGCCGCCGTGGCGCTGGGCTCTCTGCCGACGGCCGATGCCGTCGCCGGTGCCGCCCGCCGCTCGGGCGCCCGGATCGCGTATGTGAGCGCGCGACCGAAGGCCGTCCCGGATGCCGATTTCGTCCTGGTGCTGCCGGCGCAGACGATGGCCGATCCGCCCGAAAGCGTCCTGCCGCTGGGCAGCCCGTTCGAACTGGCGCTGCATCTGCTGTTCGAGCATCTGTGCCTCAAACTGATGGCGCGGCGCGGGCTCGATGCCGCCGCGCTCGGCCGGCGTCACGCGAATATCCTCTAGGCGGGACGTTTGACAGGCGGTTCGCGACGCCCGAGGATTCGCGGATGTCGCGCAGCTGGATCGAATTCTGGGACCGGCCGAACTCCGTCTATGTCGGCGAACGCCATCTCGCCGCGCATTTCCGCGTCGTCGCCGACGAGCTGACCGGGATTCTCGGCAACCGGAGAGATCTGCGCGTGCTGGATTACGGCTGCGGCGAAGCACTGGACGCCGCGCGCGTGGCCGGACGCGCAGCCCGGCTCGCATTGTGCGATTCGTCCCCGAACCTGCGCGAACGCCTGACGGCGCGCTTCGGGGCTGTTGCGAACATCACGGTCGTCGCACCCGAATCGCTTGCCGACCTGCCGGACGCTTCGTTCGACCTCGTCTTTGCCAGTTCGGTCGTCCAGTATCTCGACGCCGCAACGCTCGACGCGCTTCTCGCGGCGTTTCGACGGCTGCTCGCACCGAACGGCACCCTCGTTTTCGCCGACGTGATCCCGACCGACAACCGCCTCGTCGACGATCTGCGTGCGCTGCTCGTTTTCGCGTGGCGCAACGGCTTTGCGATGCGTGCGCTCGCCTCCCTCGTCGCGACGCTGTTTTCGGATTACCGGCGCCTGCGCGCGCGACATGGCCTTGCCGCCTACGACGATGCGACATTCCTTGCGCTTCTCGCGCGGGCGGGGTTCGCCGGCGAAATCGCGCCGCGGAATTTCGGCGAAAATCCCTACCGGCGCAGCTTCGTGGCGCGCAAGGCGGCGTAGTCGCCGCCTTCGAAATAGGCGAGTTCCGCCGCGCGCGGCTCGACCAGCGGGTCGGCGGCGCGCAGCGCCTCGTCGACCTCGCCCGGGTGGCACATGACGACGGTTTCGCCCCGCACACGCGCCACCGCAGCCTCGAATATCTGCCGATAGGCAACGCGCGTCGCGAAACCGTAGGCGCCCGCGAGCCTATCGTTCGTGCGGATTCCGCGCGCACGTGCGGCCCGTTTCGCGGTCCGGCCCAGCTGGCCGATGGCGAAGGATTTCAGTGCGGCCGGCCCTGCAGGTGCATCGGAAACGCGCAGCCAGGTGCGCGTGCGATCGAGCCGGCCGTCCCACAGCGCCAGAACGGCATCGCGCACGACCGGCAGCTGATGCGCATGCTGGTGCCCGTCGACGAAATCGGGCGGTGCCCCCCACACCGTCTCGAAGGCGTCGAGCTGACGAGCGATATTATCTGCAATCGCCCGGAAACTGATTTGGCGGGTAACGACACGCAGGGCGAAAGCTCCCAGCGAGCCGCGTGACCCCCCGGTGAACGCCAGATGCAGGCCCACCGCGATCTTCGCCCCCGAATCGCGCAGGGCGGCGCCCTCGGCGGGCCAGTACGGCGTATCGGTCATGCAGCTCGTTGCATCGATGCGGCCAGCCGCGGCCAGCCGCCGGATCGCGCGGCTCACGCCGGGGGCGATGGCATAATCGTCCGCGCATACGATGATTGCGTCCACGAACCGGCGCTCCCGACTTGACGCTCCGCCGCGCGCGGCGAAGGATAGCGAATGTCCAATTCTGTCGCGCCCGGGGCGCCCGATCTATCGGTAATTGTTCCGGTCTACAACGAAAGCGCGGGATTGCCGGCGCTGTTCACGCGGCTTGGCGCGGTCCTCGACGGGCTCGGCCTGTCGAGCGAGGTGATCTGCGTGGACGATGGCAGCCGCGATGCGACCTGGGACGCGCTGCTGGCCGCGCGTGCGGCCGATGCCCGCATCAAGCTCGTCCGGCTCTCCCGCAACTTCGGCAAGGACATCGCGCTGACCGCCGGCCTGCGCCGGGCCCGGGGGCGGGCCGTCGTGCTGATGGACGCCGACCTGCAGCATCCGCCCGAACTGATCCCGGAATTTCTCGCCCGTTGGCGCGAGGGTCTCGACATGGTCTATGCGGTGCGCACGTCGCGCGACGGCGACGGCCTGCTTCGGCGCTGGTCGAGCCGCGCTTTCTACCTGCTTTTCGCGCATGTCGCGAAGGTGCGCATGCCGCCGGGCGCGGGCGATTTCCGCCTCGTCGACCGGCGCGTGGCCGACGTGCTGCGCGACATGCCGGAGCGCGCGCGCTTCATGAAGGGGCTCTATGCGTGGGTCGGCTTCCGGCACGGCGGCGTGCCGTTCGATCCGCCCGACCGGAAGACCGGAAAGACCTCGTTCTCGCCCCTGCGCCTGATGCATTTCGCGGTCGATGCGCTGGCGAGCTTCAGCACGATGCCGCTGGTGGCGAGCGGTTATATCGGACTTCTCCTCGCCGTGCCGTCGCTGGCGCTGGCGATCTATCTCGTCGTGCGCACGCTGGTCTCGGGCATCGACGTGCCGGGCTATGCGTCGGTCATCGTCGCGGTGCTGCTGCTCGGTTCGATCCAGCTGCTGACGCTGGGGCTCTTCGGCGCCTATCTCGGCCGCGTGTTCGAGGAGGTGAAGGGCCGTCCGCTGTTCGTCGAAAGCGACACGGCCGGCTTCCCCGACGACCGGGCGCCGTCGCCGCGCGATGTCTGAAAAGACCGCGGACCCGTTGCGCACGCTGGTCGTGCGCGCGGCCGCCACCTTCGCGATCCTTTCCCCTGTCGTCGGCCTCGCGGCGGGGTTGGCGATGTACGGCGACGGCTCGATCTTCGCCTACTCGGTCGCCGCGCGCGACGCATGGGCGTTCCACTGGCACAACATCTCGGGCCGCGTCTTCGGCTATCTCGCCCTTTATCTGCCGGCCGACGCCGTCGTCGCCCTGACCGGCAGCGCGCGCGCCGGAATCGCTGCCTACGGCACGCTGCTGTTCGCGTCGCCGGCCGCGTCGCTTGCGGCCACGCATGCCCTCGACGCAAGCCCGAACCGGACCGTCTTCGCGTTCGCCTGCGCGTCGAGCGCCTGCCTGCTGCCGTTCTGCTACGGCTTCCCGACCGAGATGGCGACGGCACATGCGCTGTTCTGGCCGACGCTGGCGCTCGCCCTCGATCCGCGCAGTGGCTTCGGGCGCGTCGCCGGGCTCTACGCCTTGTTCCAGTCGCTCGTTCTTGCGCATGAAGGCGGCGTCGTTCTTGCGGCCTGTGCGGCGCTGGCAAGCCTCGTCGCCGCACCACGGCGCGGCTTCGGCGCGTTCGTTGCTGCGATGATCGTGTGGGGAATCGTCAAGGCGGTACTTCCGCCGGATGCGCATATCGCCGGTGTTCTCGGTGCGGCGGCGTACAAGTTCGTCGATCCCGCCAACCTGACCGATCCGGCCGTTCTGCTTGCCGCGGGTGTTCTCGGCGGCTTCGCTGTCCTGCGGCTATTGATCGGCCGGCCGGTGCCGGCCGCCCTCTTTGCGGCGGGGGCGGCGGCGATCTGGTGGATCTTTTTTGACGACGCACTGCTTGCCGAGAAGCGCTATTCGCTGCGCATTTTGCTGCTGATCGGAACGCCGCTGTTCGGCCTGTTCGCCACGCTGTTCGCGTGCGACACGATACGGCTGGCCCAGCTTCCGTTTGGTCCTCTGGCCGTTGTGCTGCGTGCGCTGGCAGCGCGGCTGGATGCCGGCGTTCTCGTGCCGGCGCTGGCGCTTCTGCTGCTGGTCCACACGGTCGAAACGTCGAAATTCGTCGTCGGCTGGAGAGAATACAAGGTCGCGGTCCGTGCATTGGCGACCGGGTCCGCGGCGGATGCGGAATTGGGCGACGCGCGCTTTGTTTCGGCGGCCCGGATCGATCCGGGCGTCCTTCGCTTCGCGTGGAACTCGACGACGCCCTATCTCTCCATCCTGCTGGCGCCCGACTTCGCGCCCGAGCGGCTCGTCGTCGATCCGGCGGCCGGATATTTCTGGCTTTCGTGCGAGATCGCCACGCGCAATGCGCGTGCCGAAAATCCGCTACCCGAAGCGGCGCGCGAGCTGATTCGTGTCCATGCCTGCCTGAACCGCTAGCGGCCGAGCATGCGCAGCAGCGTGCGGTCGCGCCGCACGAAATGGTGATGCAGCGCGATGGCCGCGTGCGCGAGCGCCAGTCCCGCCAGCGCGAAGGCCGCCCATGCGTGCCAGAACAGCACGATCTCCGACGCGGCGCGGTCGGGCGCGGTCAGCGCCGGCAGTTTCGCGTGGCCGAACACCGTCAGTGCTGGATAGAGCGATATCCCGATCCAACCGAGCAGAGGCACGGCGATCAGCAGCAGGTAGAGAAGGGTGTGCCCGCCGGCCGCCGCGATGCGCTGCCAGGCCGGCAGCCCTTCGAGCGGCGCCGGCACGCCGCGCGCGGCGCGATTGAAAAGCCGCGCGAAGGCCAGCGCCAGCAGGGCGACGCCCAGAACCTTGTGGGAATCGTAAAGTTCGAAACGTTCCGCCAGCGTCGCCCAGATATTGGGTTCGGGGCCTTCGTAGACCATGACGAGGCCGAACGCGATCTGCAGCGCGACGAGCAGCGCCGTTGCCCAATGGAAAGCGCGCGCAAGCGGGCTGTATCGGTCGGATTTCATTTCCATCGGGCCTCCGGGGGTCGGCGCCGCCGAGGTTAGCATGGCGGCGGCCAAATTGCGCTTTGCGGCAGCGCAACGCGCGGGCAATGTGCATCCGGCATACCTAGCGAGGCATGATGACCCGATCGCGAACGGGGCTCGATCCGGCCGAGGCGGCCCGCCGCCTCGCGGCGGAAGGGCCCAACGAGCTGCCGCGCCGCGAGACACGCACGCTGCCGGGCATTGTCGCCGAAGTGCTGCGCGAGCCGATGCTGGCGCTGCTTCTGGGCGGCGGCGTGGTCTACCTGCTGCTGGGCAGCATGCAGGAGGCGGCGATCCTGCTTGCCTTCGCAATCCTGTCGGTGGCGATCACGGTCGTGCAGGAGATGCGGACCGAACGGGTCCTCGAAGCGCTGCGCGACCTGACGAGCCCGCGCGCGCTGGTCGTGCGCGGCGGCGCGCGGCTGCGCATCGCCGGTCGCGACGTCGTGCGCGGCGATCTTGTCGCCGTGTCGGAAGGCGATCGCGTACCCGCCGATGGTCGTATCGTCGAGGCGCAGGATCTCGAGGCCGACGAATCGCTGCTGACGGGCGAATCGGTGCCGGTGCGCAAGCGTGCCGCCGGTCCGGCCGATTCTTCCGCGACGCCGCCGCGGCCGGGCGGCGAAGATCTTGCCTACGTCTTTTCCGGCTCGCTCGTCGTGCGCGGCACGGGCCTCGTCGAGATCGCGGCGACAGGGTCGCGCAGCGAGATCGGCCGCATCGGCGAGGCGCTGGGCACGCTGGAGCGCGAGACGCCGCGCCTGCAGGCGCAGACGCGCCGCGCCGTCCGGATCTTCGCGATCGGCGGCGGGCTCGTCAGCCTGCTCGTCGTGTTGTTGCACGGATTGACGCGCGGGGCGTGGCTCGACGGCGTTCTCGCGGGCATCGCGGTCGGCATGTCGATGCTGCCGGAGGAATTCCCCGTCGTCCTTACCGTCTTCATGGCGATGGGGGCGTGGCGCATCTCGCGCGCCCGCGTCCTCACCCGCCGCGCCGCGGCGATCGAGACGCTGGGGGCTGCGACGGTGCTGTGCACCGACAAGACCGGCACGCTCACCGAGAACCGCATGGCGGTCGCCGAATTGCGGCTGCCCGACGGCCGCGTGCATCGCGCGGCGGACGGCGAGGCCGATGCGCCGGATTTCGCCGCACTCGCCGAAGCGGGCCGCCAAGCCAGTGCGGCCGAGCCCGCCGATCCGATGGAAAAGGCATTCCACGCTTTCGCGCCGGGCCGGGATGCGGCGATCGTGCGCACCTACGGCCTGCGGCCCGATCTGCTGGCGATGTCGAACGTGCGCGCGGCCGGAGACGAAACGGCCGTCTTCGACGTTGCGGCGAAGGGTGCACCGGAAGCGATCGCGCGGCTGTGCCGCCTCGACGAACCGGCGCGCGCATCGCTCGCGGCGGCGACAGACGCGATGGCACGCGAGGGCCTGCGCGTCATCGGCGTGGCGACCGCGCGCCACGGCGGGGCCGCGCTGCCGGACTCGCACCACTCGTTCGATTTCGAGTTCCGCGGCCTCGTCGGCCTTGCCGATCCGCTGCGCGCTTCGGTGCCCGAGGCGGTGCGCGACTGCCGGGCCGCGGGCATTCGCGTGGCGATGATCACCGGCGACTATCCGGAGACCGCGCGCGCGATCGCACGCCAGGCCGGCATCGCCGCCGGTGCCACAGTGACCGGTGCCGAGCTTGCCGCGATGGACGAAGCGACGCTCGCCGCGCGCATCGCCGGCACATCTGTCTTCGCGCGCATCATGCCCGAGCAGAAGCTGCGGTTGGTCGAAGCGCTGAAGGCGAAGGGCGAAGTCGTCGCGATGACCGGCGACGGCGTCAACGACGCGCCCTCGCTGAAGGCCGCGCATATCGGCGTGGCGATGGGTGGACGCGGCACCGACGTGGCGCGCGAGGCGGCGGGCCTCGTGCTGCTCGACGACGATTTCGGCTCGATCGTAAAGGCGATCCGTCTCGGGCGGCGCATCTACGACAATCTGCGCAAGGCGATGGCCTTCATCCTTGCCGTCCACGTGCCCGTCGCCGGGCTTGCGCTCCTGCCGCTCGCCTTCGGCATGCCGCCGGTCTTCGGGCCGATCCACATCGCTTTCCTCGAGATGGTGATCGATCCGGTCTGTTCGCTGGTGTTCGAGGCGGAGGAGGAGGAGCCGGAAGTCATGCGCCGCCCGCCGCGCGATCCCGAAGCGCCGCTGTTCTCGGCAAGCCTGCTGGCGTGGGGCGTCGTGCAGGGCGTGTGCGCGCTCGCGATCGTGTCGGCGATCTATTTCGCGGCTTGGGCGCGGGGGATGCCGGCCGACGAGCTGCGCGCGCTGACTTTCTTCGCGCTCGTCCTGTCGATCGTGGCGCTCATCTTCGTGAATAGGGCCTACGGCGCCTCGCTGCGTGCGGCCCTCTTCCGTCCGAACGGGGCGCTCGTCTTCGTGCTGCTGGCGGTCGCGGGAACGCTCGTGGCTTCGCTTGCCGTGCCGGCGGTGCGCGCGCTCTTCGGGTTCGGTCCGCTGCACGCCGACGATCTGGCGGTGACCCTCGGCGCAGCCGCATTGCTGCTGGCGCTGATGGAAGGGCTGAAGCTCGCGCGGGGTGCCGCGCAGCGGCGTTAGTCGGCGACGCTGCGCTTCGGGTCGGGTGTGGCGCCGATGCGGCCGATGCCGGGCGCCTTCACCGCGAGGCCCAGCGGATCGATGCCGAACGTGAGTCCGGCGACGTTCACCTCGATCCCCTCCTGCGAGGCGAATGCGACACCCAGCAGGCCCCACAGCGACAGCTGGAAACCGGTGCCGCTGGGCGTGGCGGCGACGAAGGTCGCGGGTCCGAGATAGTCCTTGCCGATGGCGGTCGAAGGCAGGTCGAGGCGCAGCTCGGGTGCGGCGCGCGCGACCATCGCGGTGAAGGTGTTCGAGTTCGGCCCCGGCCACAGCGTATACGTGCCGCGCCACGGATAGGCTTCGGCCGCCGCGACGATGCGCGCGATGACGGCGTCCACGCCGTCGCCCTCGATCTGGGCGTAAAGCTCGGGCTCGGCGCCGAACCAGCGGCGGTCGGGTGCGCCTTGCGTGACCACCAGCGCATCACCGCCGTAGCGCGCGCGCCAGCCGATGATCTGGTAGGTCGTCCATTCCGGCGCGCCGGTCGGCTTGACCGAAATCCACGTATGGACGCCGAAGGCGCCCCGCCAGCTGACGGCGCGCGCGCCGTAGACCTGCACCATCGCCTGCGGGGCGGACGCCGGATCGGGTGCGAGCCCGACCGAATCCCGGCTGGCGGTACGCCAGTCGGCGCGCGCGGCCGGCGCGCCGAAAAAGACGAGCGCCGGGCCGACGAGCAGGACGGCAATGGCCAGCGCCAGCCACCGCAGGGCGGGGAGGATCAGGGCGGTCACATCGAAGAGATAGGCCGCACGCGGCGGCCGCGCAAGGCGGTATGGATCAGATCGTCATGTGGCGGCGGACGGCCTCGTGGTCGAGGGCGGCGGATTCGCCGGCCATCACCACTTCGCCGCGATCGAGCACGACCATGTCGTCGGCGAGCTCCTTGGCGAAATCGAAATACTGTTCGACGAGAACGATGGCCATGTCGCCGCGCGCACGCAGCAGCGCGATGGTGCGGCCGATGTCCTTGATGATCGAGGGCTGGATGCCTTCGGTCGGCTCGTCGAGGACAAGCAGGCGCGGGCGCATGACCAGGGCGCGCGCGATGGCAAGCTGCTGCTGCTGGCCGCCCGACAGGTCGCCGCCGCGCCGGCGCAGCATATCCTTCAGCACGGGGAAAAGGCCGAACACCTCGTCGTTCATCGCGCGCTCGCGCCGCGGCAGCGCCGACAGGCCGGTGCGCAGGTTCTCCTCGACCGTCAGTAGCGGGAAGATCTCGCGCCCCTGCGGCACGAAGGCGATGCCGCGCCGTGCGCGCTCGAAGGCGGGCAGTGCGGCGATGTCCGCACCGTCGAACGCGATCGAACCCTTGGCGATCGGGCTGCGGCCGACGATGGCGCGCATCAGCGAGGTCTTGCCCACGCCGTTGCGGCCCAGCACGCAGGTGATGCGCCCCGGCTTCGCGGCGACCGAAACGCCGCGCAGCGCCTGCGAGGCGCCGTAGTAGAGGTCGATGGCGGAAACGTCGAGCATGGCCTAGCGCCCCAGATAGACTTCGACGACGCGCTGGTCGGCGCTGACCTGGTCGATCGTGCCCTCGGCCAGCACCGATCCTTCGTGCAGCACCGTGACCTTGACGCCCAGTTCGCGCACGAAGGCCATGTCGTGCTCGACGACGACGACCGAATGCGTGCGGTTGATGCGTTTGAGCAGTTCCGCCGTCTCGAACGTCTCGGCGTCGGTCATGCCGGCGACGGGTTCGTCCACCAGCAGCAGCGCAGGGTCCTGCGCCAGCAGCATGCCGATCTCCAGCCACTGCTTCTGGCCGTGCGACAGGCCGCCGGCAGCCGTGTTGCGCTGGTCGGCGAGCTTGACGGTCGCGAACAGCTCGTCGAGGCGGGCCTTCTCCTCGGCCGTGCGGCGGGCCGTCAGGGTCGGCAGGACGCTGCGCGGCGCCTTCAGCGCGAGACGCAGATTGTCCTCGACCGTGTGGCTTTCGAACACTGTCGGCTTCTGGAACTTGCGCCCGATGCCGAGTTCGGCGATCGCCGCCTCGTCGAGCCGCGTCAGGTCGTGGCGGCCGCCGTCGAACAGCACGTCGCCCGCGTCGGGTCGCGTCTTGCCGGTAATGACGTCCATCATCGTCGTCTTGCCGGCGCCGTTCGGGCCGACGATGGCACGCATCTCGCCGGGCGCGATCAGCAGCGCAAGCTGGTTGAGCGCCTTGAACCCGTCGAACGAGACGCTGACGCCGTCGAGATAGAGAAGCGCGTCGGTCGTGCGGGGGCCGCTCATTTCGTCCCCCGCTTGGGCAGCAGGTTCGCGAACGTGCCCACGATGCCGCGCGGCATCAGCAGCGTCACGAAGATGAAGAGCGCGCCCAGCACGAACAGCCACAGCGTGGGAAGTGCCGCCGTGAGCCACGTCTTGGCGGCGTTGACGAGGACGGCGCCCAGTGCGGCCCCCACCAGCGTGCCGCGCCCGCCGACCGCGACCCAGATCACCGCTTCGATCGAATTGGCAGGCGAGAATTCCGACGGGTTGATGATGCCGACCTGCGGCACGTAGAGCGCGCCGGCGATGCCTGCCATGACGGCCGACACGACGAAGACGAAAAGCTTGTAGTGCTCGACCCGGTAGCCGATGAAGCGCGTGCGCGTCTCGGCGTCGCGGATCGCGA
>JAYRKO010000578.1:0-2205 GCA_041905745.1 Tagaea sp.
CCAGCGCGAGATCGAAGCGGCCGGCGGCGCACCGCATGCGGGCGAGAGCGCGATCTATCCCGGCACGTGCCGCCACCGCACGGCCGACGACGTCGCGGCACGCCTCGCGGCGGGCGCACCCTATGCGCTGCGCCTCGACGTCGCGAAAGCGGTCGCGACGACCGGTCCGCTCGACTGGCACGATCGCGCGGCCGGCCGACAGCGCGCCGCGCCCGAACGCTTCGGCGACGTCGTGCTCGCGCGCAAGGAATTCCCCGCGAGCTATCATCTGGCCGTCGTCCACGACGACCATCTGCAAGGCATCGATCTCGTCACGCGCGGCGACGATCTCTTCGATGCGACGCACATCCACCGGCTGCTTCAGGCCCTGCTCGGCTATCCGGCGCCGGAATACTGGCACCACCCGCTGCTGCTCGATGCCGACGGCCAGCGGCTTGCCAAGCGGACGGGCGGAACGACGCTGGCCGCCCTTCGGCAGCAGGGCGTATCGCCAATTAAACTACTGGAAGAATTCGGATTTTCCGCTTTTTAAGACAAATTAAGTAAAATTTACTACAAATAATAATTATGGAGACGTTGCTGATCATTCTCGGCGTCTATTTCGCGCTGCCGCTGCTGCTGGGCGGCCTCGCGCGCCTGTTCGGCGCGCTGGTCGACGCCGCCGCATGGCTCCTCGCCGGCATGCCGCGGCGCAAGCCGCGCACCCGCGACGCGACGGCGCCGTCGGGACCGATCCGCTTCCCGACGATCCGGCTTGCCCGGGTGGGCGGCCGCTAGATCTTCGCGGGCTCGGGCGCGCGCGCCTCGGGCTTGTAGAATTCGTGCGTCGCCTGCGTGCGCGGCCGCGCGGCGCGGATCGCCGTGTCGGGCAACTTGTCGAGCCGCGTATAGGACGGATGGGGTGCGGCCTTGTAGGGCGAGTTGCGCGCCGCGTTGTAGCAGCACAGCAGCACGTTGCGCGATTTGTCCGACAGGTTCTGCCCGGACGTGTGCAGCGTGTTCGAATCGAAGAACAGCGCGTCGCCCGGCCCCTGTTCGACATGGACGTGTTCGAGCACCTTCATCGCGGCCTCGACGCGTTCGATGTCGGCGCCGACCTGCCCGCCGACAACGCCGTGCTCGAGCCGCCCCAGCAGATGCGAGCCGCGCAACACTTCGAGACAGCCGTTCTCGCGCGTCGACGGGTCGATCGAGATGAACACGCTCGCCATCAGCGGGAACAGGCAGCCGTTGCGATACCAGTAGCCGTAATCCTGGTGCCAGTCCCAGGCCCCGCCCACCTTGGGCTTCTTCATCGTGAGCTTGGAATGCCAGTGATAGACCTCGCCGCCGAGCAGCTTCTCCATCGAATCGACGATGCGCGCCGAACGCGCGACCGCGCCGAACACGTCGTCGCCCGGATGGTTCCACAGCGCGAGTTCGGTGGACGCACCCTTGCTGTCCTTGCGCGCGTAGGTGTTGGCGGCGATCGCGGGGTCGGTGCGGATCGCGTCGGAAATCAGCGCGACCTCGTCGGGCGCGAAAAGATTGCGGCGCAGCACGTAACCGTCGCGGCGATAGGCTTCGATCTCGGCCTCGGTCAGGCTCATGTCGTTCGTCGGCATCGTCATTTCCCCCCGGAAATACGCTTGCGAACGTATCAGCGGCGCAGACCAGCGACAATGTCGAGATAGTCCGGCCGGCCGGGATCGATCAGCCCGTGCCGCACGAAAAAGTCGATCAGGACGAGATTGCAGTTGAACTTGAATTCGCGTGTTTCGGCGACAACTTCCGCCGCCTTGCGCCACGGCCACAGGAAGAATTCGTCGATCTCGCCGTCGGTGTTGCGCGGCACGAAATCCGCCGGAAGTTCCAGATCGAAGCAGAACTGCACGTCGGGCTTGAAACCGTCCTCCGCGTCGGTGCGATAGGTGATGGCGCCCGTGCACACGGCCCGGCGCGCGATCTCGGCGGGGATGCCCGCTTCTTCCCAGCACTCCTTCACCATGTTGTCGTGGAGCCCGATGCCGACGGGCTGGCCGCCGGCGACGGTGTTGTCGAGCATGCCGGGATAGGTGGGCTTCGTCTTCGCGCGCCGTGCGACCCAGATCTTCGGCCCGTCGGGCGAGGGCACGTAGCCCGTCATGTGGACGCCGTACGACCGGATGCCGAAATGCGGTGCCGCCGCGCGCTCGATGCGGAACAGCGGCGCGTCGCCCCAGTTGA
>JAYRKO010000579.1:0-2198 GCA_041905745.1 Tagaea sp.
GCACTTCGCACGCCCGCCGAAACGCTGACGATCCTCGCCTTCTTCGCGATCGCCGCCACGCTCTTCGCCTTCGGCATCGGGCCCGAGCCGCAGGCGCTGGCGCGCGTGGCGACCGGCATCGTGTGGGTCGTGGCGCTGCTCGCGTGCCTGATGTCGCTCGACCGGCTGTTCCAGTCGGAAGCCGACGACGGCGGCCTCGACCAGCTCGTGCTTGCCCCCGCGCCGCTCGAACTGCTCGTCCTCGCCAAGTGCCTCGCGCAGTGGCTGACGACGGCGCTGCCGCTGATCGTCGTCTCGCCGGTCGTCGCGACGATGCTGAACCTGCCCGACGCGGCCTACGGCACGCTGCTGCTCTCGCTGCTGCTGGGCACGCCCGCCCTGTCGCTGTTCGGTGCCATCGGGGCGGCGCTGTCGGTGGGTGCACGCAAGGGCGGCGCGCTGCTGGCGCTGATCGTGCTGCCGCTCTACGTGCCGGTGCTGATCTTCGCGGTCGCCGCGGTCGAGGCGGCGGTTGCCGGCCTCTCCCCCCGGCCCCATCTCTTCCTGCTGGCGGGGCTTGGCGTTTTCGCGCTGACGCTGGCGCCGTTCGCGGCGGCCGCGGCCCTGCGGCAGGCCAGCGAGTAGGACATCCTGCGCCCTTATGTCGCCCCGATTGGGTTGGAAAATCCAAGACGCCGGGCAATACTCCCGCCCGGCCGAAAGGCCCCTCCCGAGGACCCCCGTTTGAACTGGCACCGCTACGCAAGCCCCGCGAATTTCAAGCGCCTGTCCGACCGACTGCTCCCGTGGGCGGCCGGCGGTGCGGCGCTGTTCCTTGGCGTGGGCATCTGGAGCGGGCTCGTCGTGTCGCCCGCCGACTACCAGCAGGGCGAGACCGTGCGCATCATGTACGTCCACGTGCCCGCCGCGTGGATGGCGATGTTCGTCTACGCCAATCTCGCGATCGCGGGGGCCGCCGCCCTCGTGTGGCGCCACCCGCTGGCCGAGGTTGCCGGCCGCGCGATCGCACCGGTGGGGGCCGCCTTCACGTTCCTGTGTCTCGTCACCGGCTCGCTGTGGGGCAAGCCGATGTGGGGCACGTGGTGGGTGTGGGATGCGCGGCTGACGTCCGTCCTCATCCTCTTCTTCGTCTATCTCGCCTACATGGCGCTTGCCGCCGCCTTCGACGAGCCCGAACGGGGGGCTCGCGCCTCGGCGGTGCTGGCCCTCGTGGGCGCGATCAACCTTCCCGTCATCAAGTTCTCGGTCGACTGGTGGAACACGCTCCACCAGCCGGCGTCGGTCACGCGCTTCGACGCGCCGGCGGTGCATCCCTCGATGCTGCTGCCGCTGCTCGCCATGGCGATCGGCTTCACGTTCTTCTTCTTCGCCGTGGCGCTCGTGCGCATCCGCGCCGAACTGGTCGAGCGGCGGCTCGCCGCCCTCCAGCATGCGCGCGTCGCCGCCGGCGGGGCCGCGGAATAGCGCGATGGCGGCGTTCCTCGACATGGGCGGCTACGCCGCCTTCGTGTGGCCCGCATGGGTGCTGACGGCCGCGATCCTCGCCGGCCTCGCGGCGGCGAGCGTGCGCCGGCTGCGCGCGCTCGAACGCGAGCTTGCCGAACTGGACGGCGACCGATGAGACTGCCGCGCGCCCGTGCCGCAAAGCGCCGCCGCCTGATGGTGCTGCTGCTCGCCGGCCTCGGCCTCGGCACCGCCGCGGCGCTGACGCTGACGGCCTTCGACGACCATCTCGTCTTCTTCCACACGCCTACGGACGTCGCCGCGCACAAGGTGCCGGTCGACCGGCAGATGCGCATCGGCGGTCTCGTCGAGGAAGGCTCGGTCGAGCGGGTGACGGGTTCGCCCGTCGTGCGCTTCCGCGTGACCGACCTCGAACACGCCGTGCCCGTCACCTATCAGGGCGTGCTGCCCGACCTGTTCCGCGAGGGGCAGGGTGTGGTCGCCAACGGCAAGCTCGGCGCGGACGGCACGTTCCGCGCGAACGAAGTCCTCGCCAAGCACGACGAGAACTACATGCCCGCGGAAGTCGCCGAGGCGCTGAAGCGCTCCGGCCGCTGGCAGGAAGGCACGGCCAAACCCCAATGAGCGCCGAGATCGGCCATTACGCGTTGGTGCTGGCGCTATGCGTGGCGATCGCGCAGTCGATCCTGCCGCTCGTGGGGGCGGCGCGCGGCGATGCGGCGTTGCAGGCCTTC
>JAYRKO010000580.1:0-2198 GCA_041905745.1 Tagaea sp.
AAGCATGACAGTCGGCGTTGGCGGTTCGACCGCCGAGAAGGAACTGGCCTCGCTCAAGAACATGCGCGGCGACGTGCCGCCCATCGGCGTCGAGGAACGCCTGCGCCGCATCGACAAGGCGCAGCGCCTGATGCGCGAGAAGGGCGTGGACGCGCTGTGGCTCGACGTATCGTCGAGCCTCACCTACTTCACGGGCCTCAAGATGCGCCGGACCGAGCGCGCGCACGGTGCGATCCTGCCGGCGAAGGGCGAGATCATCTATCTCTCGCCCGCCTTCGAGGTGGAGAAGCTGCGCACCATGACGACCTTCGGCGACAAGGTCGTCCAGTGGGAAGAGGACGAGGATCCGACAGCGCTCGTCGTCGACACGGTCCGCTCGCTCGGCATCGACAAAGGCACGATCGCCGTCGACGAAGCCACGCCCTTCTTCACGTTCGACGGCCTGCGCCGCGCCGGCAACGCCTTCACCTTCTCGAACGGCTCGGAAATCACGGCCGGCTGCCGGATGGTCAAGTCCGAGCACGAACTGGCGCTCATGCAGACGGCCAAGAACATCACCTTTCAGGCCCACAAGGCCGCCGCGCGGATCATGCGCGAAGGCATCGCGACGACCGAAGTTCAGGCCTTCATCGTGGCCGCGCACCGCAAGCTGGGATCCGAGGGCGATCCGCCGTTCAATGCGGTGCTGTTCGGCGAGGCGACCGCCTATCCGCACGGCGTTCCCTATCCGCAGACGCTGAAGGACGGCGACATGATCCTGATCGACACCGGCGCGCCGATCGACGGATACCTGTCGGACATCACCCGCTCGTACGTGTTCGGAACACCGTCCAAGCGCCAGCGCGACGTCTGGAATCTCGAAAAGGCCGCGCAGGCGGCCGCCTTCGCCGCCGCCAAGCCGGGCAACCGCTGCGAAGACGTCGACAAGGCCGCGCGCGCGGTGATCACGGGGGCGGGATTCGGTCCCGGCTACGCGACGCCGGGCCTGCCGCACCGCACGGGTCATGGCATCGGCCTCGACGTCCACGAATGGCCCTATCTGGTCAAGGGCGACCGGACGGTTCTCCAACCCGGGATGACGTTCTCGAACGAGCCCACGATCTGCATCTACGGCGAGTTCGGGATCCGGCTCGAGGACCACATGTACATCACCGAGAAGGGCGCGGCCTGGTTCACCCAGCCTGCCCACTCGGTCGACGATCCGTTCGGGCTCGAGGCGTAGACGCCCGCGGGCCGGTCAATCCGGCAGGCGGTACGGCTTCGCGTCCACGTCGTAAGCGTTGTAGCCGAGCACGTCGCGCAGGGCGGCGCCCGGCAGGGCGCCTGCCGCCTCCGCCTTGCCCGCGACATGCGCTGCGAGGCCTGCCTGCATGCCTGCGATCGCAGGCGAAAGCATCCCGGTCGGATACGTCCCGATCCGATAGCCCAATGCAGCGGCTTCGGCCGCAGTCGGCGTCGCGCGGGCTCCGCCCGGGCTCAGGACCGAGAACGACGGCTTGCCCTTCGCGGCGGCAACAGCGCGCCGGATCTCGGCTTCGTCGGCAGGCGAGTCGAGGAAAAGAATGTCGGCACCCTCCTCCACGTACATTTCGATGCGGGCAACCGCCTCATCGATGCCCTGGGTCGGACGGCAATCGGTGCGCGCAAGGACGAGAATGCCGGACTCGCGCGCCGCAGCGATCGCCGCGCGGATCTTCATGCGGGCTTCTTCGCGCGGCAGGCAGGGCTTGCCCGCCGAGGTCAGCGCGCGCGGCGTGATCTTGTCCTCGATCAGAATGGCTGCGGCACCGGCGCGGCCATAGGCGCGCACGGTGCGCTGCACGTTCATTGCATTTCCGTAACCATGGTCGCCGTCTGCGAGCAGCAGCAGGTCCGGCGCGGCGTTGTGCGCCATGGTGAACGAGTCGAACATCTCGCCGAACGAGACGAGATCGAGATCGGGCCCGCCAAGACGACTGGCGGCCACGCACGACCCCGAAAGGAATGCCGAGGAATACCCCGCCCCCGAAGCCAGCTTGGCACTGAGCCCGTCCCAAACGGCGGGCATGACGACGAAGTCGGGCTTGGCAAGCAGGGCGCGCAGTCTGTCGGGAGGCGTCATTTTCCGCATTTCTCCGGTGCTGGTACGGGTGCCCTCTTGTAGCACGGGGCAATCGGCGCAGAACCTTCGAAACGTCGGATTCTGGAGTTACGCGCGA
>JAYRKO010000581.1:0-2194 GCA_041905745.1 Tagaea sp.
GGCCCAATTCGCCCGACGGCAAGACGCTCACGCCCATGCAGAACTACGGCATCAAGTGCATGTCGATGGGCTTCCTCGTGCCGGAAGACACGCCGATGATCTGGCGCGGGCCGATGGTGATGGGCGCGCTCGAGCAGATGCTGCGCGACGTGGCGTGGGGCGAACTCGACATCCTCGTGGTCGACATGCCGCCGGGCACGGGCGACGCGCAGCTCACCATGTCGCAGCGCGTGCCGCTGGCGGGTGCGGTCATCGTCTCGACGCCGCAGGACATCGCACTCCTCGACGCGCGCAAGGGCCTCAACATGTTCCGCAAGGTCGACGTGCCGGTGATCGGCATCGTCGAGAACATGAGCTACCACGTGTGCACGAACTGCGGGCACCGCGAGGACATTTTCGGCCACGGCGGTGCACGCCGCGAGGCGGAAAAGCTGGGCGTGGAGTTCCTGGGCGAGGTGCCGCTCCACATCGCCATCCGTGAAACGTCGGACGCCGGCACGCCCATCGTGGCGCGCGAGGCCGAGGGCGAGCACGCCAAGGCCTACCGCGCCATTGCCGACAAAGTGTGGGCGAAGGTCGAGAAGGGCCTTGCCGCCGGTGCCGCCGGGGGCCCGCGCATCGTCATCCAGTAGTTCGACGAACGCGACGGCGTTGGGTAGACTCGGGGCCCAATCCACGCCGATTCGGGATCGCCCCATGTCCGACCGTTTCCATCGCACCGCCCGGACCGCCGCCGCCCTGCTGGCCGCCGCCGCACTCGGCGCGTGCGGCATGACGGACCGGCCGTCGGCACAGCAGGCCGTCAACGTGCTGCCGCCCCCCCCGCCGCCGTCGGTCCAGCAGCAGCAACAGCAGCAGGCCATGCCGCCGCAGCCCGCCCCGCAGATGGCGCCCATGCAGGCGACCCCCGCGCAGCCGGCCATGCAGGCGGGCGGGGCGTTCGGCGGACATCTCGAAAGCTACCGTTCGCCCGAGGCCGCGCAGGCCGGCTGGCAGGCGCTGGTGAAGAAGCAGCCGGCGTTGCAGACGCTGAAGCCCTATTTCGTGCCCGCGACGATCGGCGGCCAGCCGTGGGTGCGCGTGGTCGCGGGCGATTTCCCGAACCGCGACGAGGTCAACCGCTTCTGCAACTGGGCGCGCGCGCAGAAGATGTACTGCAACCCGATGGCGCTCGCCTCGGCCGGGCAGGCGATGCCCGCCCCGGTCAACGCGCCGGCCGCCGGCCGCCAGCGCCAGCCGCGCGGCACGCCGCAGCCCACCGCCCCGGCAGCCCCGCCGCCTGCACCTCCGCCGCCCGCCGGCCAGTCGATGGCCCCGGCGCCCGCACCCGCCGCCCCGACCGCGGCGATCGCCCCGCCGCCGGCACCGGCGATGCCGTCCGCCGGCCCGACCGCGCAGGCGAACCCGGCGACGCAGCCCCCGCAGCCGCTCGCCCCGCCGCTGCCCCCGCGCCGCCAGCCGACGCAGCCGTCGATCCCGCAGTAAAGCCGGCCTTGTTGCCGATGGCCCTCTCCCGACGCCGCTTCGGACAGGGCCTTCTCGGAACGCTTGTCGCCGCTGCACGTCCCGCGAACGCGCAATCGAGCGACGTCGATCTGCTGCTCGTGCTGTTCAACGACGGATCGGGCTCGATCGACGCCGAGGAATACCGGCTGCAACGCGAAGGCACGGCCGCGGCACTCGAACATCCGCAGATCCTTGCCGCCATCGCCCGCATGCCGACCCGCGCCATCGCGGTCGCGTACGGCGAATGGGGCTCGCCGGGCGACCCGCAGATCATCCTGCCGTGGGCGCGCATCGCCGGCCCCGACGATGCCGAACGATTCGCCGACGCGCTCGTCGCCGCCCCGCGCCGCTTCCAGAGCTACAACGCCATCGGCGACGCGATCGCGCGCGCGACCGACATGATCCGCGACGCGCCCTTCCGCGCCGCACGCGCCAAGATCGACATCGCCGGCGACGGACCCGACATGCGCAGTCTCGTGCCCGCCGCCGTCGCGCGCGACCGGGCCATCGCGGCGGGCATCACGATCAACGCGCTCGCCATCGCCGCCGAAGGCTCGGGCCCGGCGATGGGCATCGGCCGGCTCCGGCAGAGCTACGAGGACGACGTGATCGGCGGCCCCGGCGCGTTCGTCGCAAGCGCGCAGAACCGCACCGATTTCGCCTACGCGATCTTCAACAAGATGATGAA
>JAYRKO010000582.1:0-2192 GCA_041905745.1 Tagaea sp.
TCGCTCGACGACGGGCCGGGCACGCGCGGCGCCACGGGCTCGGGTGCTGGAATGCGCGCGGCCAGCGTTTCGGGCACGGCGGTCACGCGCGGCGCGGGCGCGCGCTGGTCGAGCGTGGCGTAGTACCAGCCGCCATAGGCCGACACGGCCACGAGCAGCGAGAAGGCGACGACGAGCCGCCCCGGCAGGCGGCTTTCGTTGATCGGCGTGGGGAAGAGGAGCTCGGTCGGCTCGTCGATGCCGCTCGATTCCTGCTTGAAGCGGCGCACGAGTTCGGCGCTGTCGAGTTCGAGCAACTCGGCGTAGGAACGCACGAAGCCGATCGCGTAGGCGCCGCGCGGCAGGTCGTGATGGCGCCCGGTCTCGATCGAGTCGAGCAGCGCCCGGCGGATCTTGAGATGCTTGGCGATGTCGACGGTCTGCCAGCCGCGCCGTTCGCGTTCGGCGCGCAAGAGCTGGCCCACGCTCGCGTTGACCGGCGGCACCGCCGGTCCCGAGCCCGTTCCCTCCGCCTGGTGGCGCTTTGCGTTCGCCTCTGGCATCGCTCGCTCGTAATTTCGGATCGTCTTGAAAACGCTGGATAAACCGTAGAACACAGGGGGGCCGGGCCAGCGTCGGCACGACAAACTCTTGACGTGTTTAGCAAATTGCGACTAACGCCACAACTGTTGGGAATCGATCCGAGTCGTACAGGAAAATTTACGTCAAACCGGAATGCCGTGGTCGTGCGCGAAGCTCAGCAGCTTCTTGCGCACCGAATGGTCCGACAGCCGCGTGAGCACGTCGAGATACTTCGCCAGCGGCGCCAGGTCGAGGCTGCGGACCATCGCCTTCACCGGCCCGATCGCGGGGAACGGCATCGACAGGCGGCGGAAGCCGATGCCGATCAGCGCCATCGCCTCGAGAGGACGGCTGGCGATGTCGCCGCACAGCGTCAGCGGCACGCCCGCCGCCTCGCATTCCGATGCGACCGCGCGCAGGAAGCGCAGCACCGGCGGCGAAAGTGCGTCGTAGCGGTCGGCGAGTTCGGGATTGCCGCGGTCGCACGCGAACAGGAACTGCAGCAGGTCGTTCGAGCCGACCGACAGGAAGTCGACGCGCTTCAGGAGCTGCGGCAGCTGCCAGTAGAGCGAGGGCACCTCCAGCATCGTGCCCATGTGGATGGGATCGGGCAGCGAGCGGCCGCGCTTGCGCTCGCGCGCGATCTCGATCTCGACCAGTTCGCGCGCCGCGTCGAACTCCGCGACCTCCGAGATCATCGGGAACATCAGGTCGAGCCGCCGCCCGCCCGCCGCGCGCAGCAGGCCGCGCACCTGCTCGCGCAGGATCGCCGGCCGGTCGAGCGTCAGGCGGATCGCGCGGAAGCCCATTGCGGGGTTTTCCTGCGCCACGTGCTCCATGTAGGGCAGCAGCTTGTCGCCGCCGATGTCGAGCGTGCGGAACACGACCGGGCGCCCGTCGGCGCGGTCGAGGATGCGGCGGTAGAGATCCGTCTGCTCGACGACGTCGGGCATGCTGGAGCGGATCATGAACGGGATTTCGGTGCGGTAGAGCCCGATGCCGTCGGCCCCGCTGTCGGCCAGGTGGTCGACGTCGATGACGAGGCCCGCGTTCATGTTGAGCGAGACGGGCGTGCCGTCCTTCGTGACGGCCGGCAGCTTGCGGATCGCGGCGTAGCCCGCGCGCAGCGCGTCGCGCTGGCGGATCGCCTGCGCGAAGGTTTCGCGCACGTCGTCGCGCGGCCGCAGGATCGTCTGGCCCGACAGGCCGTCGACGACGATGGCGTCGCCGCTTTCCACGCGCCCCAGGAGCCCTTCCACGCGCCCGACCATCGGGATGTCGAGCGCGTGCGCGATGATCGAGACGTGCGCGGTGGGCGAACCTTCCTCCAGCACCACGCCCTTGAGCTTGCGGCGATCGTATTCGAGGAGTTCCGCGGGCCCCAGGCTCTTGGCGACGAGCACCGTGTCGTCGGGCAGGTCGCCGGCGTCGGCCGCCGTGCGGTCGCCGGCCAGATGGCGCAGCAGCCGGTTGGCGAGATCGTCGAAATCGTCGACGCGCTCGCGCAGATAGGGATCGGCCGTCTGCGACAGGCGCGCGCGGTTGTCCTCCTGCACCTTCTGGACGGCCGCCTCGGCCGTGAGGCCGGTCTCGATCGCCTCGGAGATGCGCTGGAGCCAGCCGCGGTCCTC
>JAYRKO010000583.1:0-2191 GCA_041905745.1 Tagaea sp.
AGACGTCCATGAATTCGAGATAGTCGAAGGTCTGCTTGAGGAAGACCGCCGCGTTGAACTCGAGCTTGTAGATGCCCACGATGTAGCCGCCGAAGACGCCGATGATGTCGGCGACGACGACGAGCATCGGCAACGTCAGCGCGCCCGCGATGAGCCGCGGGGCGACGAGATATTTCATCGGGTTGGTCGACAGCGTGTGGAGCGCGTCGATCTGCTCGGTCACCCGCATCGTGCCGATTTCGGCCGCGATCGCCGCACCGATGCGCCCGGCCACCATCAGGCCCGCGATGACGGGCCCCAGTTCGCGCGTGACGGAAAGGACGACGACCGTCGCGACCGCACCTTCGGCCGAAAAGCGCGCGAAGCCGGTGTAGCTTTGCAGCGCCAGCACCATGCCCGTGAACAGCGCGGTGAGGCCGACGACCGGCAGCGAGAAATAGCCGATGTCGAGCATCTGGCGCAGGATGTGGCGCACGTAGAACGGCGGCCGGAAGCAGTGCGAGATCGCGCGCGCCGTGAACAGCGAGATCGTGCCGATCTGCTGCAGGAACGACAGGAAGAAGCGCCCGACGGTCGCGAGCGGATTCATGCGCCGGGCTCGCGATAGGTGCGGGCGAAGCGCCGCCCGAGGCGGGTGAGCACCTCGTACCCGTTCGTTCCGGCGCGGTCGGCCACTTCGTCGACCGGCATCCGGTCGCCGAGCAGTTCGACCATCGTGCCGGGAAGGGCGCCGGGCACATCGGTCACGTCGAGGGTGATGAGATCCATGGAAACGCGCCCGAGGAACGGAACCTGCCTGTCGCCGACATAAGCGGCCCCGCGGCCGGACAGCGAACGAAGCCATCCGTCGGCGTAACCGCAGGCAATCGTTGCGACTTTCGTCCGACGAGTCGCTTGCCACGTGGCACCATAGCCAACGGTCTGGGGGTGGTCAATTTCGCGGACCTGCAGGATGCGGGCTTCCAGTCGTGCGACCGTCCGCACCGGATTTTTTTGGCCCGGCGTCGGATTGATGCCGTAGACGGCGCAGCCGGGCCGCACGAGATCGTAGTGATAGTCGGGCCCGAGAAAGACGCCCGACGAGTTCGCGAAGCTTGCCTTCACGTTCGGGTAGGCTGCGCGGAACCGGCGGAAGAGGGCGAGCTGCACGGCGTTGACCGGATTTATCGGTTCTTCGGAACTGACGAGGTGGCTCATCACGAAGCGCAGGTCGATGCCGGCGAGCGGTGCGGGATCGGCGACGAGCGCTTCGGCCTCGCGCGGCGTCAGGCCGAGGCGGGACATCCCGGTGTCGATATGCAGGTTCGCCTTGAGCCTTTCGCCGGCCGCGCGCGCGGCCTCGGCCCACATCGCGATCTGGCCGGGATCGTTGAGGCTCGGCGTCAGGTCGCGGCGGCGGAAGGTTTCCGCTTCGCCAGCGCCCAACCCGTCAAGCACGCAGATGCTCGCGTCCTCGCCGACGAAATCGCGAAGCTCGATGCCCTCGCTGAGGCGCGCGACGAAGAAGTGCCGGCAGCCGGCGCGATAGAGCGCGCGCGATACCGGGCCGGCACCAAGGCCGTAGCCGTCGCCCTTGACGACGCCCGCGCACGCGGCCGGCTTGGCGCGCGCGGCCATCGCGCGCCAGTTCGAGACAAGCGCGTCGAGATCGACGCTGAGAAGGGCGGCCGGCCGGGCGTCAGTCATGCATCTCGGGCAGGTATTCCGACGCCGCGAGATCCGAGAACTTCGTGAACTGGCCGTCGAAGCGCAGGCGCACCGTGCCGATCGGGCCGTGGCGCTGCTTGCCGAGGATGACTTCGGCGACGTTCATCACCTGCTCGCCGCGCTCCTGCCACTTCTGGTGCCGCTCGTTGAACTTGCTCTCGTCCTCGTCGGGGCGGCGCGAGGGTTCGGCGCGGCTGTGATAGTACTCTTCGCGATAGACGAACATGACGACGTCGGAGTCCTGTTCGATCGTGCCGGACTCGCGAAGGTCGGAGAGCTGCGGACGCTTGTCTTCGCGCTGCTCGACCGCGCGAGAGAGCTGGGAAAGCGCGATGACCGGCACGTCCAGTTCCTTCGCCAGCGCCTTGAGGCCGCGGGTGATGGCCGAAATTTCCTGCACGCGTCCTTCCGCACGCGCACCGGGCGGCGGCGCCAGAAGCTGGAGGTAGTCGATCACGATGAGGCCGAGCCCGTGCGTGCGCTT